>CAKQWL010000001.1 GCA_934278965.1 uncultured Clostridia bacterium
GGATTTATGCCGCTTGGCTGGCGGTCCGTTCGGAAGATCGAGGAAATCGTTCGGGAGGAAATGGACCAAAAAGGCGCGCAGGAAATTCATATGTCCGCGGTGCAGCCGGCGGAACTTTGGCAGGAGTCCGGAAGATGGTACGCATACGGACCGGAGCTCTGGAGAATCAAAGACCGGAACGGTCGTGATTTCTGCCTGGGACCGACGCACGAAGAAATTTTTACGGACATCGTAAGAAACGATGTCAGCTCCTACCGTCAGCTGCCGCTGAACCTCTATCAGATCCAGGTCAAGTACCGGGATGAGGCAAGACCGCGCTTTGGACTGATGCGGAGCCGTGAGTTTATTATGAAGGACGCGTATTCCTTTGACAAAGATTTTGAGGGTCTGGATCAGAGCTACCGCGATATGTATGACGCGTACAACAGAATTTATACGCGCTGTGATTTGAAATTCCGTCCGGTGGAAGCGGATACCGGTGCGATCGGCGGAAGCAACTCGCATGAATTTACGGCGCTTGCCGCGGTCGGTGAATCGGAGATCGCTTACTGTGACCACTGCGATATGGCAGCGACGGTGGAAAGAGCCGATACGAAGGATGACCCGGAGGACAGCGCGGCAATGCTTCCGATGGAAGAAGTCTATACACCGGGAACGAAGACCATTGAAGAGGTGGCGGATTATCTGGGACTGGATAAAAAGCAGACGATCAAAGCACTGCTTTTTGTGAAATATAATGAGCTTGGAGAAGAAGACGGATATGTTGCGGCTTTCGTGCGGGGAGATCGGGAACTGAACATGATCAAGCTGGTCAACGCCCTGAACATTCCGGAGCATGCCATTGCATTTGCCGATGAAGAAAAGATGGCTGCGGCGACGGGCTGTGTCGGCGGATTCACGGGGCCGACGGGGCTTCATGACTGCATGATCGTGGTGGACAGCGAATTGACAACACAGAAGAACCTTTGTGCAGGAGCCTGCAAGAAGGATTATCACATCAAGAATGTAAACTATGGCAGGGATTACAAAGCGGACATTGTGTGCGACCTTAAGATCCTCCGAGAAGGAGATCCGTGCCCGGTCTGCGGCCACCCGGTAAAACATGCGCGCGGCATCGAAGTCGGACAGATTTTCAAGCTTGGGACAAAATATTCGGAGTCCATGGGGGCTTATTATAAGGACGAAAACCAGAAGGATCATCTGATCGTGATGGGCTGCTACGGAATCGGCGTGACAAGAACGCTTGCGGCGATCGTAGAGCAGCACCACGATAAGGACGGGATCATCTGGCCAATGTCGGTGGCACCGTATCATGTCATCGTGACACTGGTCGGCACAGAGGACGAGACGCAGAAAAACGCGGCGGAAAGAATCTACGAAGAGCTGGCTGCGGCGGGCGTTGAGGTGCTGCTGGATGACCGGAAGGAGCGGCCAGGTGTTAAGTTTAAGGACGCGGATCTGCTCGGAATCCCGGTGCGCATTACGGTAGGACGCGGTGCAGCGGACGGAATGGTGGAGTATAAGCTGCGGCGTGACGCGGAAAAAACCGATATGACGGTTGACGAAGCCATTGAAGCGGCCAAAACGATCGTGGCAAACGAAAAAAGGGGAAGATGAAAGAATTATTGAAACTCTTTGCGGCCTTCTTTAAGATGGGACTTTTTACTTTCGGAGGAGGTCTTGCAATGCTTCCGCTGATCCAGCGAATCGCGGTGGAAGATTATCAATGGATGACAGAAGAAGAGATGATTGACTGCATTGCGGTGACGCAGGCGA
>CAKQWL010000002.1 GCA_934278965.1 uncultured Clostridia bacterium
GGAAGAGATTCGTGAAGTGCGGATTGTGCATGAAGGACAAGGAAGCGGAACAGAGGAAAAATAAGTATGGCGGAAGCCTGAAAGGAATGGGATGACGGAGGAAAAAGCAAGAACGCTGGAAATGGCAAAAGCTTCGGCGCTCACCTACCTCTCGTACGGAATGCGGACGGAATGGCAGGTTCGGCGGCACCTTTCGGAAAAAGGGTATTCGGAAGAAGCGGAAGAGAGCATTCGTTATTTATCGGAGCTCGGGTATCTGGATGATTTGAAGTATGCGCTTCTTTATCTGGAATATGCGGTCGGAAAACGGCACGGAATGCTTCGCATTCGGACGGAACTGAAACGGCGCGGAATCGGAAGCGAGATTTTCGAAGAGGCATGGTCCGTGTACCGAAAAAATCTTGAAGAAGACGGGGAATCGCTTGATGAACGCGAACGGGCTGCCGAGGAGGCGGTAAAAATTGCGGAAGGGATTCCGCTCAGCGATAAATTAATCGGAAAGGTCGGGCGAAGACTTCAGACGCTCGGCTATGACAGGGACAGCGTGTATTATGCTGTCGGGAGAATGATCCGGGAAAAAAAGGAAAAGGAAGAATGATGAAAAACAGTCAATTTGAAAGAACAGAGCGTCTGATCGGTGCGGAAGCGCTGAGTTGCCTTTGGAAGGCGCATGTTGCGATCTTTGGAATCGGCGGTGTAGGAGGATTTGTCTGTGAGGCATTGGCGCGTGCGGGAATCGGAGAGTTCACATTGGTGGACAAGGATCTGATCGATCAGACGAATTTGAACCGCCAGATTATTGCGCTTCACAGTACAATCGGTCGAAATAAAGTGGATGTGATGAAGGAGCGGATTTTGGATATTAACCCTTCCGCACAGGTACACACGGTGAAAACCTTTTTTCTGCCGGAAACAGCAGGCTTGTTTGATTTTTCCCGGTACGATTATATTGTCGACGCGGTCGATACTGTGACAGCGAAGATTGAATTGATCCTGCGTGCGAAGGAGGCGGGAAAACCGGTGATTTCCTGTATGGGTACCGGAAATAAGCTTCATCCGTCCGAATTCCGTATAACGGATATTTCAAAAACGAAAGTCTGCCCGCTGGCGAAAGTCATGCGCAAAGAACTTCGGAATCGCGGGATTACCGATGTGAAGGTCGTTTATTCCGAGGAAGAGGCGCGGATACCGGAAGGAGACCGAAGAACACCTGCGAGCATTTCCTTTGTGCCGTCGTTTGCCGGACTTCTTTTGGCCGGCGAGGTGATTCGGGATTTGATCCGGATGTCCTGTCCGCAGGGCACAGGAGCAGGTGAAAAATAGTGAAAAGTGTTTACAGCCGGGAAATCAGGGCAAATATCACACATTGTGCTGTAAAAGCGAAAGGAGAAAGCAATGAAAAAGATCATTATCACTGGAGGACCGACAAACGAGCCGATCGATGAGATCATGAAGATTACCAATATGTCGACCGGGAGTTTATCAACCTATCTTGCCGGTTTGTTCCTGGAGGCGGGATATCAGGTATGTTTGATTCTGAATCAGGGCGTAGCGACGGAGCGAGTCATGGCGGCGGAGAATGCCTTGACCCACCTAAAGCTTCGCGCGGTCGAAACGACAGATGAGATGATGCAGGCACTTCATGAGGAAAGTCTGAGCGGAGAAAGGGCGGATGCACTGATCCACGCGGCGGCAGTGGGAGATTACAAGGCGGAGTATACTTTCTTGATGGAGGATCTGGCAGCTTATCTTTGGAAGAAGATCGAGAATCGGGAAATCGGAAGCGAGGAGGAACTGCTTGCGGCATTGACAGAGGGAGAAAAGTACCGCATTGACAACAGTTCAAAAATTTCAAGCTATCAGAAGAACCTGACCGTGAAGCTTGGTCTGACACCGAAAATTATCGGGAGGCTGCGTGAATGGTATCCGGATACACTCCTGATCGGATGCAAACTTTTGGAAAATGTTCCGAAAGAGGAGCTGTATGAAGTGGGACAGAGACTGTGTACCAAGAACAATATGGATTATATCATGGCAAATGATCTTGCTGATTTGAGAAGCGGGAATCCTGCGCGTCATCTGATCACCAAAGAGGGATTTACAGGAAAGATTCTCGAAACACCGGCGGATATTTTTGACTTTGTGGAAAGCGCCTTGAGTGAAAAATAGACAGGCTTCCGGTGATGAGAAAGACAGAAAATTTCGAGTTTGCCGCGAACACTGTTTTTCCCGGATATATTGTGGATTTTTTAACAATCACATGCTATAATGAAGGCAGAATACAGGAGAAAGGGCGATTTTAAGCGCCCGGAGAACCGGACTGTACAGACGAAATGTGATCGGAGGTATGAAAAATGAAATGGATGATTGCATCGGATATTCACGGATCGGCCTATTACTGCCGGAAGCTTTTGGAGGTTTATCAGAAAGAAGGGGCAGAGAGACTTCTTCTGCTCGGTGATATTCTTTATCATGGACCGAGAAATGATTTGCCGAAGGAGTATGCGCCGAAAGAGGTGCTTGCGATGCTCAACGATAGGAAAGACGAGATCCTTTGCGTGCGCGGAAATTGTGATACAGAAGTGGATCAGATGGTTTTAAAATTCCCGATTTTGGCGGATTACGCAGTCATTGTGACGGAAAAGCATACCATTTATGCGACACATGGGCATGTTTACAATGAAAACAATCTTCCGCCTCTTAAAAATGGGGATATTTTGCTGCATGGACATACACATGTACCGAAGTGTACACAGCACGAAAATTATCTTTACATGAATCCGGGTTCGGTCTCCATTCCGAAAGAAGAAAGTCATCACGGATACATGATCCTTGAGGATGACCGTTTCATATGGAAGGATCTGGAGGGAAATGTGATTCATGAGAAAGTTTGATACCAAGATACAGCACCTAAAATACAAAGTGATCCGTGAAGTGGCCCGCTTCGCGTGGAAGGATCAGCTTTTGGAAAATTTGATCAACATTCCCAAGATTGTTGTTCCGGGCGACACTCCTACGATGCGCTGCTGCATTTATAAGGAAAGGGCGATCCTCGGAGAGCGGATCAAGCTCGCGATGGGCGGAGATCGGGAGAATCCGAATGTGATTGAGATTATCGATATTGCCTGTGATGAGTGTCCGATGAGCGGATACGAAGTGACGAATTCCTGCCGGGGGTGCTTGGCACATCGGTGTGAAGATGTTTGCCGCCGCGGCGCGATTACCTTTGACCAGAATTATGTGGCGCATATTGATAAAACGAAGTGCGTCAATTGCGGTGCGTGCGCGAAGGTCTGTCCTTATACGGCGATTACGAATCGAAGAAGGCCTTGTGAAACGGCCTGCAAAGTAAAAGCGATCACGATGAGTGAAAAGGGACCGGCCCAGATCAACAATGAAAAATGTATCGGATGCGGAGCCTGTTCTTACCACTGTCCGTTCGGTGCTGTGATGGAGAAATCGTATGTTTTGGATGTCATTGATGCCATCCGGAAAAGTGAGGAGAACAGAAAGTATAAGGTACACGCGATCGTTGCTCCGGCAGTGGCAAGTCAGTTCACTTACGCAAGAACCGGTCAGGTGATTTGCGGCATTCGTGAGCTCGGATTCTATGATGTGCTGGAGACGGCGCTCGGTGCGGACCTTGTTGCTTATGAGGAGGCAATGGAACTGGCGGAAAAAGGATTTTTGACGAGTTCCTGCTGTCCGGCATTTGTGGACTATATTCATAAAAATTTTCAGGAGCTTTTACCGCAGGTGTCGCACAATCCGTCCCCGATGGCAGCTCTGGCCAAATATTTAAAAGAAAAGGATCCGACTTGCAAGGTTATTTTTATCGGACCTTGTACGGCGAAAAAGGCGGAGGCGCAAAAACCGGAGGTAAAGCCGTATGTAGACGCTGTGATTACCTTCGAAGAGCTTCAGGCGCTGTTTGACAGCAGAGACCTGGAGATTACCGAGATGGCCGATATGGAATTTGACGGAGCGTCCGGGTTTGGCAGGAGCTTTGCCCGCAGCGGAGGCTTGGCGGAGGCTGTGGCCGAGGGATTGAAAGAACACGGAATAGAGGATTTTGAACTGAAGGCCTTGGCTTGCGACGGAATCGAAGCCTGCCGCACCGCGCTGATGAAGAAAAAGAGAAATCTTCTGGATGCGAATTTTATAGAGGGAATGGCTTGCAGCGGAGGATGTATCAACGGGGCAGGCTGCTTGACGCACGGTGGAGAATTGAGCCGCGCCAATATTGAAAAATACGCCCAAAAAGCAGGCAACAGGACGATATCGGAAGCAGTAGAAAGCTTATTATAAAAACGAGAACTGCGTTTCTTTGAGAGAAGCGCAGTTTTTTTATATAGGAGCATTGACAAATCGGATATATTGTATATAATAAGTATATACAATATTGCGATGGGGAGTATGCATGAAGATAACGATTCAGAATACAGGCAGTGTGCCGATTTATGAACAGATTGTTTCTCAGATGAAAAACCAGATCCTTTCCGGAGAGCTTCGGGAGGGCGAGGCATTGCCGTCGATGCGTCTTTTGGCGAAGGAACGGAGGATTAGTGTGATTACGACCAAGCGGGCGTATGAGGAATTGGAGCGAGAAGGATTTCTTTCTTCCATGGTCGGAGAGGGCAGCTTCGTTGCACCGCAGAACATCGAGATGATCCGGGAACAGCATCTGAGACAGATCGAGGAAAAACTGCGGGAAGCGGTGCAGCTGGCGGGGCTCGCGGGAATCGGTCCGGAAACCCTTGCGGAAATGCTTCTTCTTGCAGAAGAAGAGGAAGGTATTGCGGATATTTGCGGAAGAAAAGAGGGAACATGCAATGAGTGATTTGGCCATCGAATTTGAAAATGTCACGAAAAA
The DNA here is from genome assembly GCA_934278965.1 of uncultured Clostridia bacterium. Taxonomy (GTDB): domain Bacteria; phylum Bacillota; class Clostridia; order Peptostreptococcales; family Anaerovoracaceae; genus QAKD01. The sequence goes on from CAKQWL010000002.1 coordinate 4,874, forward strand.
ATATGATGGATTTTTTTTGGATCATGTCAGCTTTTCATTGCCTCGGGGCTGCATTTTGGGGCTGATCGGGGAGAACGGAGCCGGAAAAAGTACGATGATTCGCTTGATGCTGGGGCTTTCCCGGTGCGACAGCGGAAAGAGCAGGATTCTCGGTTGTGAAAGCAGCAGCCTTACAAGCACGGTCAAAGAAAAAATCGGCGTTGTATTTGACGAGAGCTTCTTTTCAGAGAACTTGAAGGTCGATGAGATTGAAAAAGTTTTGAAGGGCATATATCGCCATTGGGATACGGAGGCGTTCCGCGGTTATATAAAGCGTTTCGGACTGCCGTCTCAAAAAGCGGTCAAGACCTTTTCGAAGGGAATGAAAATGAAACTTTCGATCGCGGCGGCGCTTTCGCATCATGCGGAGCTTCTGATTTTGGACGAAGCAACGAGCGGTCTGGATCCGGTCGTGCGGGAGGAGATCCTGGACCTGCTTTTGGACTTTATCCAGGATGAACGGTGCTCGGTGCTGCTCTCGTCGCATATTACAAACGATCTGGAAAAGATCTGCGATTACATCCTTTTCCTTTCGGGCGGCCGGATGCTTGCCTTTGAAGAAAAGGATGTGCTTTTGGAGAAGTACGCAATTCTTCGCTGCGGGAATGATGAGATCGATCTTTTGCCGCAAAATGAAATCAGCGGTATACGAAAAAATCGTTTCGGTGCGGAAGTCCTGATCCGGAGAAAAGCGGTGCCGGACGGTTTCACAGCGGAACCGGTGAATTTAGAACAGATGATGCTTTTGAGCCGAAACACGAAACAGCAAGGGAGGAGAGGAATATGCTGGGATTAATCCGGAAGGACTTTTATAACACGAGGCGGCAGATCATTCTGTGTGGGGTTATGGCGGTGCTTTATCTTTTCTTTGCCGCGGTTCAGAAAAACAGTTCGATCTTTATCGGAATTGTGATGATGGCATCAGCGATGCTCCCGGTGACGGCGCTGGCTTATGACGAGCGCGCCGGATGGGACCGTTATGCGGCGGCCATGCCGCTGAAAAGGCGGGATTTAGTGCTCGAAAAATACTTGATGGGCGGCATTTTGCTTTTAGCGGTCGTTGCGGTTTCACTGGCGGCGTGTGTGCTGGTTTCCGGGGGAATCCAAGAGGAAGATGTTTTTTCTGTCCTGTTTCTCGGCATCTTTTATCTTGTTTACCTCTCTGTTTTGCTTCCGGTTGTTTTTCGAATCGGAACAGAGCGGGCGCGTTATGTGATGATGCTGCTGTTTATTCTGCCGTTTGCGGGAATCATCGCGGCAGATCAAATGACACAACACGGCATAGGCATATTTTCGGGATGGCAGGAAAAAGCAGAGTTCGGTGTGGAGAC
>CAKQWL010000003.1 GCA_934278965.1 uncultured Clostridia bacterium
GTGTGGTGATTGCCATCGGTTCCGAACCGGAAACACTGGATCCGACCAAAGGATGGGGCCACGGAAATTCACCGATTGTTCAGAGCACGCTTATCAAATACAATGCCGATCTGGTATTTGAGAACGATCTTGCCGCAGAGTATGAGCTGTCACCGGACGGTTTGGTTTGGACATTTAAGATTCGCGATGATGCCTTCTTTACCGACGGTGAAAGGGTGACGGCAGAGGATGTAGCATTTACCTTGGAGACGGCAAAAGCCGCGCAGGGCGCAGTCGACCTGACTTATATGACAAGCGCCGCCGCGGAGGATGATACAACGGTTGTTATTACGCTTTCAAAGCCGACTTCGATTTTTCTGAATACACTGGCCTCTGTCGGAATTGTACCGAAGCATGCTTACGGCGAGGATTACGGCACAAACCCGATCGGCTCGGGACCTTACAAATTTGTGGAGTGGAAGCCGCAGGAACAGATTCTTTTTACAGCGAATGAGAATTATTACGGCAATGTACCCGCGATTAAAAATGTAACCGTTGTCTTTATGTCCGAGGATGCGGCATTGGCTGCCGTTCAGGCCGGAACGGTAGATGTGGCGTATTCCACGGCGACGCTCGGAACGACGAAGGTGAAAGGATATCATGTGGAAGCGATTCCTTCTGCGGATAATCGCGGATTTACGCTGCCGATGCTTCCGAATGAGGGAAAAACGACAGAAAGCGGTGCTCCGATCGGAAATGATGTTACCTGCCACCGGGAAATCCGTCAGGCAATTGCTTATGCGATTGACCGTCAGCTGGTTGCGGATACCGTGCTGAATGGTTTTGGAAGACCGGCATATTCCGAGAATGATGGAATGCCTTGGAATAACCCGGCAGTTGAGATAAAGACCGATACGGAATATGCGAAGAAACTTCTCGCGGATGCGGGCTGGAAGGATACGGACGGTGACGGCATTGTCGAAAAGGATGGATTGAAAGCGGAATTTAAGTGCGTGTATCCTTCCGGAGATTCCGTGCGTCAGGCGGTCGGAATGGCGGCCGCAGAGCAGCTGAAGGCGATCGGGATGAAGGTAACGGTAGAAGGCATGAGCTGGGACGACATCATGCAGGTGATGTTCTCGGAAGCTGTTTTAATGGGATGGGGATCTGCAATCCCAAATGAAACCTATTATCTGTATCGTTCGGAAGGAGCGCTGCTGGACGATTTTTACAATCCGGAGGGCTATAGAAGCGCTGAGACGGATCGTTACCTTCGTGCGGCGATGGAAGCGCTTACTCCGGAAGAGGCGAATGAAAACTGGCAGAAGGTCCAGTGGGACGGAAAGGCCGGAACTGCTATGCAGGGCGAATGCCCGTGGGTATGGATTGTCAATCTGGATCATGTGACCTATGTGCGCGATGGTCTTTCCATCGGAGATCAGCCGATTCACGGACATGGACACGGTCTGCCGCTGATTCAGAATCTGAATGAATGGGCCTGGATAGAATAATGATTGCGGGTTTGGCAAGTCCGCGGCGGGATACTGCGCGGCATGCGTCCGCTCTTAAAAGGAGGAACAGGGATGAAGGAAACCATCCGACTTCTTGCCGTGAGGTTTTTGAAATACGGCGTGAAAATTTTATTACTGCTTCTTGCGGTGAGCATTGTTTCTTTTGCGTTGGTCAGCGCGTCTCCGGTAGATCCTGTTCACCAATATATTTTGGGGCTTGGGACGGCGGTTTCTCCGGAACAGCGCGCAGAGATCGAGGAATATTGGGGTATTCATGAGCCGCCGGCAGAGCGATATATTTCATGGCTTTCGGAACTTCTGCATGGAAATTTGGGTGAATCCTCTATTTACAGGCGTCCGGTTTCGGATATTATCGGGGAACGGTTTGTCAACTCTCTTGCGCTGATGCTCTGTGCCTGGGTATTGTCCGGTGTGATTGGGTTTGCTCTGGGATGTATCATGGGCATGCATCGGGGAAAGCTTCCAGATAAGATTTTGAAAAAAATCTGCTACCTTTTAAGTTCCGTGCCGACCTTTTGGTTGGGGCTTCTGCTTCTGCTGATTTTTGCGGTTGAACTTGGATGGTTTCCGATCGGTTTTTCTTCCCCGATCGGCGTGCCCGGGGCGCATGTGACCCTTGGGCAGAGGATGTATCATTTGATCCTGCCGGCGCTGACACTGAGTCTGACCTCTTTTGCGAATATTGCGCTTCATACCCGTCAAAAGCTGATCGATGTTTTGAACAGCGAGTATGTTTTGTTTGCAAGGGCCAGAGGGGAAGGAAAGTGGATGATACTGCGCCGTCACGGGCTTCGCAACATTTTACTTCCGGCACTAACTTTGCAGTTTGCATCTTTTGCGGAGCTGTTCGGCGGATCGGTCATGGCGGAAAATGTGTTCAGTTATCCGGGGCTCGGAAGTGCCGTTTCGGCGGCCGGACTGCAGGGAGATGTGCCGCTTCTTCTGGGAGTGACGCTGTTTTCGGCCCTGTTTGTCAGTGTCGGGAATATGATTGCGAACTTGCTTTACGGTGTCGTGGATCCACAGATTCGAGAGGTGACGGAATGAAAACATTTAATCGCAGAAAGAAGGCGCTGCTTTTAACGATTTTAATGGCTGCCTTATTTGTTTTTATCTATATCTGCGGAATGTTGATTCCAGAGGAGGCTGTAAGCGGAAGCTTTTTGAATGCAAAGCAGCCGCCGTCCGCGACGAACTGGTTCGGGACGGATGCGCTCGGGCGTGACCTGTTCCTGCGTACGCTGAAAGGACTTTCCGTCAGCATTACAGTAGGACTCACAGCATCTCTAATCAGTGCTGTCATTGCGGTTTTGGTCGGAATTGCGGCCGCCTGCGGATCAAAGAAAGTGGATGCTGTCGTGAATTGGCTGATCGATCTGGTCATGGGGGTACCGCATACGGTTTTGATTATTTTAATTTCGTTCGCGCTCGGAAAAGGTCTGAAAGGTTTGCTGGTGGGGATCGCGGCAACACATTGGTGCAGCCTGGCCAGGCTGATTCGCGGGGAGGTGCTGCAGCTGCGGTCGCAGCAGTATATCGCTGTTTCGCGTAAGTTTGGAAAAACGAGCGGCTGGATCCTTCTCCATCATTTGCTGCCGCATCTGGTTCCGCAGTTCGTTGTCGGATTGGTCTTGATGTTTCCGCATGCGATCCTGCATGAGGCTTCTATTTCATTTCTCGGGTTCGGTCTGCCGCCGGAACAGCCTGCGATCGGTATTATTCTTTCGGAAAGCATGCGTTATCTGTCGGCGGGGATGTGGTGGCCGGCGGTGCTGCCCGGCGTGACGCTGGTGATGATCGTACTTCTGGTGGACAAATTGGGGGATCATCTTCGCATGATACTGGATCCGTACAGTGCACAGGAATAAGGAGAACACGATGGAGCAGAAAAAAGAAACGATTTTGGAAATTCATAATTTATCCGTTTCTTTTCGGATGTATGAGCATGGTTTTACGCAGACGGATATCAAGGTGATTTCGGACCTTCATTTAACCGTATATCCCGGAGAAATTGTCGCGATTGCGGGTTCCTCCGGTTCCGGAAAAAGCCTTCTGGCATCGGCTGTTTTGGGAATCCTGCCGGAAAATGCGGTGGTGCGGGGTCATTTGCATTATAAAGGACAGCAGCTTACGGAAGAACGCCAAAGACAGCTTCGCGGGAAGGAAATTGCGCTGGTCCCTCAGTCGGTAGCGTATCTGGATCCGTTGATGCGGGTCGGAAAACAGGTGGACGGACCTTTAAAATCGCGGCAGGACGGAAAGCAAAAGAAAATTTTTGATCGATTTCATCTTCCGGAGGGAATCGAACAGCTTTACCCCTTTCAGCTTTCGGGAGGGATGGCAAGGCGTGTGCTGGTATCCACCGCGTTGATGACGGATGCGGAGCTGGTGATTGCGGATGAGCCGACTCCCGGAATGAGTTTGGATCAGGCCATAGAAGCGCTGCAAATGTTCCGGGAAATGGCGGATGAGGGAAAAGCGGTGATCCTGATTACGCATGATATCGATCTTGCGTTTGAGTTTGCGGATCGAGTTGCGGTTTTTTATGCAGGTACGACCGTAGAGACGGCTTCGGCATCCGATTTTAAGATCGGCACCGAGGCACTGCGGCATCCTTATTCCAAAGCACTCTGGCGGGCTCTTCCGCAAAATGAATTTGAGCCGATTCCGGGGTTCCAGCCTTATGCGGGGAGTCTTCCGAAAGGCTGTCTTTTTGCGCCGCGATGTCCGTATAAAACAGAGCAATGTGAGAAGCAGGTGCCGCCGGTACGCGAAATTCGGGGCGGAGAAGTGAGGTGTTTTTATGGCGCTTGAGGCGAAAAACCTTTATTTTCGATATGATCGAAGAAAGCCGTGGATCTTGGAAGATTGCAGTGTGCATGTGAAAAAGGGCGAACGACTTGCTATTTTTGCGCCGAGCGGATACGGAAAAAGCACCCTGTCCATGCTTCTTGCGGGATATTTGGAACCAGTGAGGGGGCAGGTCCTGCTGGATGGAAGGTCGCTGCCCAAAGGCGGGATTTGTCCGGTACAGCTGATCTATCAGCACCCGGAAAAAGCCATCAATCCGCGCTGGAAATTGAAGCGTGTACTGGAAGAGAGCGGCAGGCTGAACGAGAATGTGCTGGATGCCTTCGGGATAGAGCGGGCATGGCTCGATCGTTTTCCGAGAGAACTGTCCGGCGGCGAGCTGCAGCGGTTCTGTGTAGCGAGAGCGCTGATGAGCGGGGCGGATTATCTGATTTGCGATGAGATCAGCACGATGCTGGATGTCATTACGCAGGCACAGATCTGGGGCGTGGTCCTGGAAGAGGCAAAAAAAAGAAATATGGGGCTGATCGCCGTGACGCACAACCGGCATTTGGCGGAAAGAATCGCAACGAGGGTAGTGGATTTGTCGCTGTAAC
>CAKQWL010000004.1 GCA_934278965.1 uncultured Clostridia bacterium
GCCATTGATATTTTTTGAGATCGACATGCCGATCGTCCTTTAGAGGAATGCCTTCACGGAGCAGAAGGGACGCCTGCTCTGCCCAACCCGGAACAAGCCGGCCACAGTGGTTGACGACGCGGTGACACGGATAATCACCGTAGTACTCCGACATGGACAGAACTTTTCCGACCAGCCTCGCGTTTTTTTCACGGCCGATTAGGGCGGCGATCTGAGAATAGGTTGCGACATTTCCTTCCGGAATTTCAGAAACAACGGAGAGAATCTCATAAATTAGTTCTTCGTTTAAAATACGGCCCATAGAAGGATTCCTTTCTTAAATGCTATTTCGAATATATATTTGTGCGCCTCCGAGGGTTTTTCGGATCACTGAGTTGTCGGAATGCTGAGCTGCTGGTGCTGGAGTACCGAGCTGACAGAGTGCCGGAAACGGCGCAGCGGGGAATTCCCGGAACGAGCTTTCGGTGCTTCATAGAATAACATAATTTGAAGAATCTGTCAGCAAAAATAAAATAATGATTGACAATATATGGAAAATATAGTATTTTATAGACATCAGAGAAAACAGTGAGATATATCGGGGACAAGTGAGTCATGCGCGGAAAGCAGCAGATGGAGAAAGAAGAAAGAGGAAAAGGAAAAGGAAAAGGAGAAAGAGATGCAGGGGAACGAAAAGGGGAGAGATGAATTTACATTTGAAATCGTGGAGCATATCTGCGTACTCGGGAAAGGCAGAGAAGAAGGATATCAAAAAGAACTGAATTATGTTTCATTTCGCGGACTGCCGCCTAAATGGGATATCCGCGAATGGAACAGTGAGCACACGCGTATGACCAAGGGAATCACTTTGACGGGAGAAGAAATGGAATGCTTCCTTTCGGCGATGAATGCGCGGAAAAGCGATTATGACAAAAGAGAAGGAAGCGGAGAAGAAAAGGGGAAAGAAAAAGAAGATCGAAAGAAAAGCGCGGCGGCGGACCATTCTGGCAGCGGCAATATAAGTACTATTGAAAAAACGGCTGTCGAAGGGGAGCGTGCGCGTGCATAGAGGGAAAATCCGTATAAGATAATAGGAAACGGGCGAAAGGTGTCCGAGGAACAAAAAAATGCAGACGGCATATAGTAATAGAAAAAATAAGCATTTGGAGGTAATCGTATGGCTTGTTACAGTTCCGGCGGAATCGATGATTCTTTGCTGTTTTTCTTCCTGATACTCATACTGATGCTCTGCAATCCTTCTGTATTCGGATGCGGAAGTGATACATCTGAGGGATGTTCCTGCGGATGCTGAACATGCAAAAAATTTGCCTGTCCGGATTCAAGAGTGAAAACGACGCGGCCTGTCGCCGCGCCGTTTTTTATTGTTTCGCCTTTTCGTCTGAACAGGATTGTGGTATACTAACTTTGTATGAGCAGGATAAAGGAGCAGGACAAGCAATGAAAAAAATCGCAATTATCGGCGGGATTGCTGCGGATATCGAAGGCCGTCCGCGCAGAGAATTGATTGCTGCGGATTCGAATCCCGGAAGTGTCACCATTTCTTACGGAGGCGTGAGTCGGAACATTACAGAAAACCTGGTGCGTATGGGAGAGCAGGTGGTATTCTTTTCCGTGGCGGGAGACGATTTTATCGGCAGGTCCGCCAAAGCGCATCTGGCGTCCATCGGGGCGGATGTTTCGGAGGTACGCCTGCTTTCCGAAGAAAGCACGGCGATCTATCTGTCTATTTTGGACCAGCACGGCGATATGAAGCTTGCGCTCTGCAATATGGATATTCTGGAGCGGATCGACCGGACCTTCCTGCAGCATGCTGCCGAAAAAGCAAAAGGAGCGGCAATGGTCGGTCTGGATACCAATCTGACGGAAGAGGACCTTGAATTCGTGACAGAGAAACTGAGCGGGACACCGCTGTTTTTGGATCCGGTTTCGGTGCAGAAGGCACAGCGGGTCAAAAAGTGGATCGGGCGTTTTCATACAGTGAAGCCGAACCTGCTGGAGGCAGAGGCAATCAGCGGTATTTCAATTGGAAGAAGTGAAAATGAAAGAAGTGAAAAGAGCGAAGATTTGCTCCGCACGGCGGAATGGTTTTTGGCTCGCGGTGTCAGGCGGCTTTATCTTACCATGGGAGAGAATGGCGTTTTCTTTGCGGATGAAAAGGAGTATGGGACGCTTCCGGCTGTAAAGCCTCAGATTGTGAGTGCGACGGGTGCCGGAGATGCTTTTTCGGCGGCCTGCGTGAAGGCGGGTCTGGACGGGATGAATATCCGGGAATCAGCGCTTACGGCGATGAGTGCGTCGCTGCTTGCCATGGAGGCTCGTGAGGCCGTAAATCCCGCGATGAGCGCGGAAAATCTGCGTGCGCGGCGGGAGGTGCTTCGGGAAAAACTGCAAAACAGCGGAACGGAGGACCGATGGTAAGAAAATCCACGGCGACCAAGGAGAAGAGAAACCGAGGAAAGAGAAAAGGAAAAACCGGGCGGGGGCGGCGCGGCACAGACTTCCCGCGTGGAATAGGAAAATCCGGTACAAAGGGAACAGGAGAATAAAAAAGACCAAAACGCGAAGAACGATAGAGAAAGAATGATAGAAAAAGAACGATAGAAAAGGAGGGGTCGGGCAGAGACCTGACGGGAAGCAAATGAAGCAATTTGAAAAATATCTGGATATCAAACCGGAAGTAAAGCAGGCATTGGAAGAAGGAAAGCCTGTCATTGCATTGGAATCTACCATTATCTCACACGGCATGCCGTATCCGAGAAATGTGGAAACAGCACTTGCCGTAGAGGAAGTGATACGGAAGGGCGGCGCAGTGCCGGCTACAATCGGCATCATTCAGGGAAGAATCAAGATTGGCTTGACATCGGACGAGATCGAGTATATGGCGTCCGCACCGAATGTTTTGAAGGTTTCCAGAAGAGACTTTCCGCTGGTGATCGCGGAAAAAATGGACGGCGCCACAACGGTAGCCGGCACCATGATTGCTGCTGACATGGCCGGGATCCGCCTCTTTGTTACCGGCGGTATCGGCGGGGTGCACCGGGGCGCGGGCGAGAGTTTTGATATCTCTGCCGATTTGGAAGAATTGAAGCGCACGAATGTGACCGTGATCTGCGCGGGGGTAAAGTCGATCCTGGACATTGGAGCGACACTGGAGTACTTGGAAACTTCGGGCGTACCGGTGATCAGCGTTGGAACGGAGGAATTCCCAGCCTTCTACTCAAGGCGCTCAGGCTTCCGTACGGAATGCGCGCTGGACGATCCGAAAAAGATCGCAGAAGTGATCGCAATGAAGAATCAGCTCGGACTCGGCGGCGGCATCTTGATTGCCTGCCCGATTCCGGAGGAATATGAGATCCCTTACGAAAAGATGGATAAGGTCATTGTGCAGGCATTGCGGGAATGCAAGGAACAGGGCGTGACCGGAAAGCGAATTACGCCGTTCCTGCTCGATCGTGTGAAACAGCTGACGGACGGCAGCAGCTTGGAAGCGAATATTCATCTGGTGCTGAATAACGCAAAAATCGGAACCGAAATCGCGGTTTCCCTTTTCAATCGATAGAGAAAGAGCAGGAGGAAGAGATATGGCTATTGAAAAAGTTCGGAAATATTTTGAGGAAATCGGGATCGCGGATCGGATTCAGGAATTTGATGTGTCGAGCGCGACTGTGGAGCTTGCTGCGCAGGCAGTCGGTGTAGAAGGGGCGAGGATCTGCAAGACACTCTCCTTCAAGACGCCGGAGGGCGGCTGTATCCTGATCGAAACGGCCGGCGACGGCAAGATCAACAACGGGAAATTTAAGCATACCTTTGGATTTAAGGCGAAAATGCTTACGCCGGAGGAAGTGATTGAATTTACGGGGCATGCGATCGGAGGTGTCTGCGCGTTTGCTATTGAGCATCCGGATGTAAAAGCGTATACGGATATTTCGCTGAAGCGCTTTGATACCGTGTTCCCGGCGTGCGGCAGCAGCAACAGTGCCATCGAGCTTACGCCGGATGAGCTTCACGATTATTCGCACGCAGAGGCATGGGTCGATGTGTGCAAGCTTCCGGATGAAGAATAGACGGCGGAAAAAAGGAGGAAATCGAGAATGTGTATAGCAATACCCGGAAGAGTCGTATCGGTCGAAGGTCAGACCGCGCAAGTGGATTTTAAGGGGAATCTTGTACCTGTGAATATCGGCCTTGTAGAGGCAAAACCGGGGCAGTATGTGCTGGTGCATGCGGGATGCGCGATTGAAGTCATGGAGCAGGACAAGGCGAGAGAGCTTGCCGAACTCTTCGAAGACCTGGAAGAGGAGGCCGGAGCGTTTTGAGGACAGAAGAAGTAATTCGGTATTTGCGGGAGTATGACGGCAGACCGCTCAAGCTGATGGAGGTGTGCGGAACGCATACTGCAAGTATTTTTAAGAACGGGATCCGCTCGCTGATTTCGCCGAAGATCAAGTTGATTTCGGGACCGGGCTGTCCGGTTTGTGTGACGCCGACGGCTTACATTGACAAAATTCTGACTTAAGCGGCCATGCCGGACCATGTGGTCTGTACCTTCGGAGATATGATGAAAGTGCCGGGGAGTTTGGGAAGTCTTTCCGGGAATAAGGGAGAGGGAATTCATGTCGAAATGATGTATTCTCCGTTTGAAGTTCTCGAAAAGGCGGCGAAAAATCCGCAGACGACCTATGTTATTGCAGCGGTTGGATTTGAGACGACCACGCCGGTGTATGCCCTGGTCATACAGGAAGCAGTCCGGAGAAAAATTACGAATTTGAAACTTGTGACGGCGCTCAAAACAGTGATTCCTGCGCTGCGCTGGATCTGTGAAAATCAGGAGGATATTGACGGGTTTATCTGCCCGGGACACGTAAGCGTGATTATCGGAAGTCATGTCTATGAGGAGCTGGCGGAAAAATACAAAAAACCGTTTGTGGTGGCCGGGTTTGAGCCGGAGCATCTTCTGGCGGTCATTTATGATATTGTGCGCCAGATCGAGCATGGCGGAGGCGATGTGAGGAATCTTTATCGAAATGCCGTTCGGGATGACGGGAACACGAAGGCGCTTTCGTTGCTTGAACAGTACTTTGAGCCGGGACCGGCCATGTGGCGGGGACTCGGAGAGATCGAAGGATCCGGGTTATATCTTCGAAAGGAATATGAGCATTATGACGGCGGCAGCCGCGGACTGGTCGAGGACATGGAGCTTCCGGAGGGGTGTTCCTGCGGCAGCGTTATCGTCGGACGGATCAATCCGAATGAGTGTCCGATGTTCGGAAAGGGATGTACCCCGATGCACCCATACGGACCGTGTATGGTTTCGGCCGAGGGGGCCTGCGGGATCTGGTATCGGTCAATTTAAGAAGTGATAAGACAGGATGGAAGAATAGAAGAATGGGAATGGAAAAAATTGTAATGGCACACGGGTCCGGCGGAAAAACCGGTGCTGAGCTGATGACGAATATTTTCGGAAAACACTTTAAGAATGAGATTCTGGACAAGATGGAAGATGCGGCGGTGTTGGAGGTCAGCGGACGGATTGCGTTCAGCACGGATTCCTTTGTCGTAACACCGGTGGAATTCGCCGGCGGGAATATCGGAAAGCTTTGCATCTGCGGGACGGTGAATGACCTTTTGATGATGGGCGCTGAGCCGAAATATATCACTTGCGGATTTATCCTGGAGGAAGGGCTCGATATTGAGCTTCTGGATCGACTTGTGGCTTCTATGGCGAAGGAGGCCGCAGCCGCAGGAGTGCGGATTGTCGCCGGAGACACAAAGGTTGTCGAAGGAAAGGGCGGATTATATATCAATACTTCCGGGATCGGTATCATTCCGGAAGGCCGTGATGTCAGTGCGGCAAACTGCCGACCGGGGGATGCGGTCCTGCTTTCCGGTACGCTGGGAGACCATCATGCCTGCATTCTTTCCGCGCGTATGGGTATTGAAAACAGCATTCGGAGTGACTGTGCGGTCCTTTCGGCCATTCCGGAAAAGTTGTTTGACGCCGGAATTTCGGTGCGAACCATGCGGGATGTGACTCGAGGCGGACTCGGAACCATTCTGAATGAGATTGCCGAGACTTCCGGCTGTCGAATTGAGCTGGACGAAACGCAGATTCCGGTCAGCGAGGAAGTGCAGGGCTTCTGCGGCATCCTCGGCTTAGATCCGCTCTATATGGGTAATGAGGGAAAAATGATCGTTGTCGTGCCGCAGGAGGAGGCGGAGACGGCACTGCGCCTGATGCGGGAAACGGAAGTCGGGAAAAATGCCGTCCTCATCGGAAATGTGACCGAAGGGAACGGTACGGTAATGCGGACGCGGCTTGGAGGCCTGCGGACAGTCGATGTCCTTTATGGAGAAGGACTTCCGAGAATTTGCTGATGATCTTTAGAAATTCTATTGGTTTAGCAAGTGCTTTGTAATTTCGTACTCCTACGTTCCTATGAGCTTGCGGCCTTATGATTGTGCGCCTATGCGATTTTGCAATTTTAAGACCGTGGGATGTTAGATGAGATTGGGGCCTCGGAGTTCTGGGGCGGGCGGTTCGACGAACCGCCCGCCTGTTTTGTTTTTTGCGGAGAAGGTGTTGTCGGGGGATGCGCTGCGTTGTCAAAACCACTTCTTACGCTTGAAAAAGATGATTTCGGCAATCACACAAAGGACACTGACCGTGCAGACGGCGGCGTATCCGTACCGGAAAGTCAGTTCCGGCATATTAAAGAAATTCATGCCATACCAACCCGCAATTAAAGTAAGCGGGGCGAACAGCGCGGTAACGATGGTCAGAACCGTCATGATTTCATTTTGGCGCATGTTGACCTGGGCATCGTGCATTTCTCTAAGCTGAACGGAGTATTCCGCCATCACGGAAACCGTAGACTGCAGTGTTTTAATTCGATCCGAAAGCGCCGTCCATAAATCGACGGCGCGTTTTTCATCTGCCTTACCAGCCGTTTCCCGAAGGGTATCGACAACATCGGAAAGCTGTTCATAATAAGAGGCGAAAGCGGAAAGCATCCTGCGGATTCGGAGAATGGAGTGGTTCGGGTATGGGGTTTCGCCGGAAACCAGGGATTCTTCAAGCTCCGAAAGTCGGTCATCGTACCGCTGCAAATACGGCATGTCGTCTTTCAAAAAGAATTCAATCAACTCGAAAAAAACAAGGTGCGGCGTATTTTTTTCATCTGCCGCGGCGGGCGCAATGGATGCGCCCGCCGCATTCCGTATGGTTTGCGCGCCCGGTGTACTCGCTATGCTCGGTGTGGTCGATTCGGACAACACGCCCGGCGCGCCCGAAGGACTTGTCGTATCCGAAACGGTTGTCGCACTCAGATCAGCTGTCTCATTCGAAACGACCTCCGCGCTCGAAATGGTCTTTTCGAGCGATGCAATTGGTGTGGCCGGAACTGCCGATGCGGATCGTGCGTCCTGCGCGTCCGAGGCTGCAGGCGGGTCCAGGGTGGCCGGAACTGCCGGTACGGTCTGTGTGTGCTGTACTGCCGGGGCTGGCTGTGCGATCGGCAAAATCCGCCGCGCTTCCGGCGGAAGCGCATTCAGCTCATCAATCAAAATCAGCTTGCTTTCGGTTAAAAGGTAGCCGAAAGCCTTTTTTTCCTTAGCCGGATGTTTTTTGACCGGTACAGCAATCGTGCCGAGCACGGTGCCGCCCGTGCGGATTGCACGGCAGAAATGACGCTGCGCCGAAGCAATATCGATATAGCGTTGATGCGCAAACTGTGGGTAGCGCATCTGAAATTCGTGATAAGAAATGATTTCAAAGGATGCCATTGTTAACTGTTCCTCCTCTTTTCGCTCTTCCGCTGCTTTTATTCGTTTGGTATTTCTATTCTCTCTGCATATTTGATTCTCCGGGTTTGCGGTTTTCCCGTTTATCGGTGGCTCCGCATCGCTTTTGCATCGCTATTGTTTTTGCATCGGCTCTGTTTCCGTATCACTTCGCCTCCGCATCGCCGCTGTTTCCGGATTCGTTTTTTATGCCTGCCTAAAAAAACAGCTGTATCTAAAAGATCATTGTCTCTTAAATACAGCTTTGTTTTGTGGAGCTCCCGGTCGGGCTTGAACCGACGACCTGCACGTTACGAATGTGCTGCTCTGCCAACTGAGCTACGGAAGCTTGACCTCGTTATTGTAGCATCTTTCGTACCTTTTGTCAAATAGGTATTGCATCACAGGCCGCTTTTCGTTTTTTGCTTCTTGTTTTCCGCATTCTGCGGCCAAAATGATCTTTTTCTGCGATTTTTATCAAAAAAGGCAACTATTTTGTGATGCGCAAAACGAAATTTATCCTTTTTTCTTATTCTTATCATTTCGGATAATTTTACCACGCGTTTTCGGCGGGAAAATCCATTTCGACCTCCGATTTCCGTCAAAAAGACACATTTCGCAGAAATATAAGATGAAAAAATTATCTTTTTTGAAAAAATAACTCAAAAAAGATATTTTAGGGACATTCTTTGGCAAACTGAAAATCTGCAAACCTGCAAAACTAAGATTCGGAGTCCGAAGTCTGAGGTCTGAAGTCTAAGGTCTTGAGGGCGCTTTTCATTTTTGTTGGCCCGCGCCAATGGGAGGGAGCAAGGGGCGGCCGTAAGGCCGCCTGCATACCATAATACCCATAATACCATAATTTACATTAGGTGCAAGGCGGGTAATGTCAGCGAGATAGGGAGCAAGCCGAGCCGTGGTAAGTCGGGGTCGGGGGGGTAGGCGGCGGGCAAGGAACCAATGATGGTGCGGAAGGCAATAGAATTATGCTGTCAATTTGAGGCCGACAATGCCGCATAGAATCAAGCCGACGAAAAACAAACGGAGGATCGTTGCGGGTTCATGGAAGAGGATAATGCCGCAAAGAACGGTGCCGACCGCGCCGATCCCCGTCCAAATGGCGTAAGCTGTTCCAAGTGGCAGTGTTTTCAGGGCGTAGGAAAGCAATGCGAAGCTCAGAAGCATAAAGACAATCGTGAAGATGCTTGGCCAAAGCTTTGTAAATCCATCAGAATAACCCATTCCGGTGGCCCAGGCGGTTTCCATGAGCCCGGCGATAATAAGACAGATCCAATTCATTTTTTATTTCTCCTTTAATTTTGATTTTTTGAGGAAGCGGCCGATAAAACGGGGCAAGGGTTAGGCACCGATACAAGTACCGACATAAGCACTGGCACAAGTGATGGTGGATACGGGCCAATCGGCGCATATCTACCGTCGGTGCGGTTAAAAGCGGACAAAAAAAGGGGAGATCGCATAAAAATGAGATCTCCCGGGCTTTTTTCCCTCCGTGAACGCAGAATCCGAAGCTCCGCCGCAGTTTCAGCATGATTTGTTCCTGTTGCTTTCACTGCTGCTGCTTTGCTTCTGCGCGTTTTATCTCGGACCAGACCGTTCAAATCGACGCGGAACCCTATAAAACTTCACCGCCATCGTATCACGAAAATGCATCGTATGTCAAGAAAGCAGGGAAATTTCCGCGTTCAATGATTTTCGAGTGAAAAAGGCTTGCAAAAATGCGGTATGTATGGTAAACTCTTTGTTGTGTCGGTGAGACACGGCATATGATTCGGAGGATTGACCGAGCGGCTAAGGAGCTTGATTGGAAATCAAGTAAGGTGTAACAGCCCCGTGGGTTCGAGTCCCATGTCCTCCGCCAAAAAGAGGCAGGTAGAAATACCTGCCTCTTTATTTACCTTCCAGAAAACACAAGCAGCGGACCCATCCCAGAGGCAGCAAGCAGCATAAGCGGTACAAGCGGCAGGTTCATTTCGGAAGCGCAAATGGCATAAGAAAAAAAGAACCACCGGATGACGAGCGGCACAAGTGGAAAAGATCCACCGAATAGCAAACGGCACAATGGGAAAAGAGCCGCCGGATAGCGGGCGCCGCAAGGAGCAGGCTTTTCTAAAAAGCAACGGGCAGTGCAGAGGAGAAAAGGGTCTCCCGGAGGCAGCAAGCAGTACAGGCAGGGCCATTCCGGAAGCACAAGCAGCGGAAGGAAAAAGACTCTCCCGGAAACAGCAAGCAGCACAGGCAGAACGGCGCGCCTGCGAGCGGGCGGCATACCACGGCGGTGCTGACAGGAATCCTTACGGGGCAGGTCATCCGTGCCGTGACGATCCTGGTGGTTTTCTGCCCGTGCGCACTCGTCCTTGCGACCCCGACCGCGATTATGGCTGCCATTGGGAATGCAGCAAAGCACAGATGCCTTGTGCGGCAGGGTGATGCGCTGGAACGGTTGGCGAGTGTGCGGATAATCGCGTTTGACAAAACCGGCACATTGACCCGAGGGACACCGAGAGTGATCGCCGCGGAAAGCGTGACAGAGCAATATTCGGGAGAGGAAATTTACCGACTTGCGGCATCGGCGGAGCAGCTTTCGGAGCATCCGCTCGGAAAGGCAATTGTAAGCTGCCGAAAGGAGAAGGACGGAGCGGGATTTTCACCGGCGGAACAATTCCGGATGATCCCGGGGAGGGGTGTGACCGCGATAGTAGAAGGAAAGACAATCCTTGCCGGCAGCGAAAGACTGTTTTCGGAATATGGCATCGCCCTTCATGAATCCGGCGAAATAGAAAGTTATAGAAAGCGCGGATGCACATTGATCTACATCGCACTTGATGGACGGCATGTACTAAGAGACGCCGCAAAGCCTTGAAATTGCTTGATTTTTTGGACACGCAAAAGCGGATTTACGCCAAACTTACGCCACTTACGCCAAAAATTCAAGCGCATGATAGGGTAATGAAGACCGACACTCACATTTGTGGGTGTCGGTCTTTTTGCAATCACCGCTATGACCTCGAAACAATTTGCTGCCGTTTTTATTGCCTGTGTTATAGCCCCGCGATGCGTTCTATCTTGTAAATAGAGTTTTCCGGGGAATCGCCCCATTTGTTTGGCGCGGAACCGGTATATCCCCTTGCGATGGAGGATTTGAAGGGATTTTGAGCAATTTGCTATAAAATTTGCTGCCTTTCTCTTGCAATTTTAGGGAAGCGTAGTATACTGAACATATCCAAATGTGTTATCGGCAAAACCGGTGCAAGCCGGCGGCGCAAAGCTAAAGGGACCTACCGGGTCAGCCAGCTGCAATCTGTCTGCGGGAAACCGCCGACTGATTTCCCGTGTTGGAATCGCAGCTTTGCGCCTGCAGAGCTGCGGTTTTGCTTTCCCTAAAATCTTGAAAAAGCTTGTAAAAAGGGGTTGACAAGGATGAAACAAGTGCCATATACTGACAGCAGAGCAGAGCAGAGCAGAGCAGAGCAGAGCAGAGCAGAGCAGAGCAGGTAAAACTCTGCGCTTTTGTGCTGTCCGCAGCCTCTTTTATTTGAAATATGCAGACGCTTTCGAGCATGGATAAGCCCATGCTTTGAAGGCGT
>CAKQWL010000005.1 GCA_934278965.1 uncultured Clostridia bacterium
GCAAACTCGATCTTCACAGAATTTCCTTTTCTCTGATTTTCCGACTCTCTATTTTTCATTTTTCATTCCTCCGCTGTTTTCCGACTTTTCCTCTTTTTCTGTACCTGCCCCGGATTCCTCTTCGTCGTTTCGCAGTAGCCGAATCCCTTCCTGCACACTGCCGCATTCGCGAACAATGGTAAAAATTCCGGACATCAAAAGAATGCTTCTCATATATTCTGAGCAGCCGCAGATCTGCATTCTGCCGCCGGTCTCCTGCACTTTGTTATACCGTCCCATGATCATCCCGATGCCGGAACTGTCGATAAAAGAAACCGCTGAGAAATCAAGAATCATATGGCGGCTTCCGAATACACGGTAGGTGCTGTCGATTTCATCTCGGATCTTGGCCGTCCCATGATGATCGACTTCACCGGACAGTTTTACGATGAGGATATCATCGGTGATTTCAAATTCCGCTTTCATAAGAAAAACCCCCTTTTCACCGCCTTATTATACTGCGTGCACCTGGGGCATGTCTTTAGGAGAAAAAGGGGGTTTTATTCTATTTTTGTCGTTTTTTGTCGTTTTTATTCCGGTAAAATCGAAATTGTTTCCGCCGAAGCAACCGCCGCGTCGATCAATGTCTCCACGTCCAGCCGGCTTTCCGATTCCAAAATCTTGGCAAGCTTTGGTTTGGTTACAGGATGTTTCGGAAGAAAAACGGTACAGCAATCCTCATAGGGCATAATGGAAGTCTCAAAGGTCCCGATCTCGCGTGCTTTTTCCATAATATCCGTCTTGTCCATCGCGATCAGCGGCCGCATGACCGGCATCGAAACCGCCGCATCTGTCACTACAAGCGCCTCTGCGGTCTGGCTCGCAACCTGTCCGAGATTTTCCCCTGTGATCAGCATACCCGCCCCGCACTTTTTCGCCATTCTTTCAGCAATCCGCATCATGAAGCGCCTTACGAGAATGGTTGTTTCCTCTTCCGGACAATTCTGCACGATCTGCTCCTGTATCGGGAGTAAATTGATTGCATGCATCCGGAATCTACCGCAGTAGGAAGCCAGGATCCGTGCCAGATCCTCCACTTTTTCCTGTGCCCGTTCACTGGTATACGGATACGAGTGGAAGTGCACCGCCTCGATCAGCATACCGCGCTTCGCCATCATCCAGGCGGCAACCGGTGAATCGATCCCCCCTGACAGCAGGATCATTCCTTTTCCGTTTGTCCCGAGCGGCAGCCCGCCGAAGCCGGAAACTTTTGCGTCGTAGATATAAGAAATGTCTCTGCGAACATTGACGAACAAGAGCACATCCGGATGATGCACATCTACCTTAAGCACTTTACACCCAATCAAAACTTTTGCTCCGATCCTTTTCGTGATTTCCGGTGACTTGACCGGAAAATTTTTATCCGCGCGGTGTGCTTCGACCTTAAAAGTGCGAACACCCTTCTCTTGGATCAGTCTCATCATATAGGACACGGCCGCCTCTCCGATCTGTTCCAAGTCGGTTTCCGC
>CAKQWL010000006.1 GCA_934278965.1 uncultured Clostridia bacterium
TTTCCTTTCGCATCGCCGGACGGTGAAGCGATGTCGCCTGTACCTTTCCGTAAGTTTTTTCAAAAATGGCCAAAAGCTCGGCATCGCTCGCGGTGCTTCCGCTGCTTTGCAGTCGGTTTGCACGCGCCTCCGCCGCCTGTCTCAGCTCCGCTTCCTCGTTTTCTGCCCGATTGGTCAGAAGCGGCAAGTGCGCCCTTTCATAAACCTCATTCCATTTAACAATATGCCCGGCACCGTGTTCACAGAAAACAGAGTCCGGCGGATTTTCCAAATCCGCCTCCGGATCAGAGGCAAACTCCCGGATCACTTTTTCCGGATCCGCACACGGCGCATATCCGGACAAAACGCAGCTGAGTTTTCCCCTGCCGCGCGTATAAGACACCACGCTTTTTTGGTAATCCCGAAGAGCCGCCACCGGCGCACTTCCCGTGAGGAGCGAAAACTCCCCTCTCATTTCAGGCGGCTTTGTCTTTGCGCCCATCGTATTGAGATCCGTCATTGCCCGTCCGACAGACTCCAGCGGCACCTCCAGCCGAAAATCATAATACGGTTCCAGAAGAACGCACTCTGCCTGCATCAAGCCCTGACGCACCGCGCGGTAGGTTGCCTGACGGAAATCTCCGCCCTCGGTATGCTTCAAATGCGCAGCTCCGGCTACCAATGTAATCTTCATATCGGTAATAGGCGATCCGGTCAACACACCCGGAAAAACCTTTTCCGTCAAATGCGACAAAATAAGCCGCTGCCAGTTTCGATCCAAAACATCTCCGCTGACGGCGCTGCCGATCGCAATCCCGCTCCCCCGTTCCGCCGGCTCAAGCAGGAGATGAACCTCCGCATAATGCCGAAGCGGTTCGTAGTGCCCAACACCGAGCACCGGCGCCGCAATTGTTTCCTGATAAATAATTCTTCCCTGTTCAAATTCCGCCAAAAGCCCGAATCGATCCTCTAAGATCCGCTTCAGCACCTCCAGCTGCACCTCGCCCATCACCTGGACACTGATCGTTTGAAAGCGTTCATTCCAGAGAACGCGCATTTTCGTCTCTTCCTCCTCCAGCTTCCGGAAAACAGCCAGCGCCGCAAAGGAATCCGTTCCGTCCGGAAGTCGTACGGTATAAGTAAAGAGCGGCTCTGACAGCAGCTCTCCTGCATCCGCTGCGCTTCCCAGTCCCTGCCCCGGGAAAGCCCCCGAAAGTCCCGGCACCGCGCAGATACTCCCCGCAAAAACCTCCTGCTCACTTTTGTACTTTGCGCCGGAATACACCCGCAGCTCGTTTACCTTCTGCTGCCCTCCGCCGCACTGCAAAATCTCCTTCACTTTCAAACTTCCGGAGAGAATCTTGAGATGTGTCAGCCGTTTGCCGTGCTCATCCTCCGAGATCTTAAAAACACGGGCCGAAAACGGTTTCTCGTCGCGTTCAGCAAAGGACTGCGTGTACCGTTCCAGCATCATCAGAAACTCCTCCACTCCCCGGTACTTCAAAGCCGAACCGAAGAAGCACGGAAAAATCTCTCTCGATGCGATCGCGCGCCGGATCGTCTCCTCCCCGATCGTACCATGCGCAAGATATTCCTCCAGAAGTTCCTGCCCCTGCATCGCGGCCGCTTCCAGAAACGCTGCCCTCTCCTCCTCCGAAGCACTCCCAAGGAGTGCGCTGAAATCCAGACACCCGTCTCCGAAACGGGTGCGCAGCTCCTGGAGAAGCGTCTCTCTGCTGTTCACACCGAGATCCATCTTGTTGAGAAACAAAAATACCGGCACATTATAATGCGACAGGAGATGGAACAGCGTTTCAGTATGGCTTTGCACGCCGTCCGCTCCGGAAACAACGAGAATCGCGTAATCCAGCACAGGCAGCGTTCTTTCCATTTCCGCCGAAAAATCCACATGTCCCGGTGTATCCAAAAGCGTCAGCTCCGCTTCCGGCAGGTGGAGGACCGCCTGTTTGGAAAAAATGGTGATTCCCCGTTCCTTTTCAAGTGCATTGGTATCCAGAAATGCATCCCCGTGATCGACACGACCCTGTTTTCGAATTTCACCCGCAGCAAAAAGAAGACCCTCCGAGAGGGTCGTCTTTCCTGAGTCTACATGTGCGAGTATTCCGACCGTAAGCCTCTTCATCGCGCTACTTCTGATACTTTGCCGCAAGAATTCTTGCCACATGGACGCCGCTGGCCGATGCCTGCGACAGGGAGTGTGTCACACCGGAGCCGTCTCCGAGTGCATACAGCCCCGGAATCTTCGTTTCAAGGCTGCTGTCCACCTCCACCTTAGAATTGTAGAACTTGACCTCCACTCCGTAAAGAAGCGTATCCTCGTTCGCCGTTCCCGGTGCAATCTTGTCCAGCGCGTAAATCATTTCGATGATCGAATCCAGCTGACGCTTCGGAATGACGAGGGACAGGTCTCCCGGCGTCGCCTTGAGCGTCGGCCTTGTAAAGCACTTCTCCATCCGCCGCGCACTGCTTCTGCGTCCCTTGACAAGATCCCCAAACCGCTGCAGCAGCACGCCGCCGCCCAGCATATTGGAAAGTCTCGCGATGGACTCTCCGTATTCATTGCTGTTCTTAAACGGCTCCGTAAAGGTATTGGACACCAAGAGCGCAAAATTGGTATTGTCCGTGCGACGAGCCGGATCCGCATAACTGTGACCGTTTACGGTCACAATGCCGTTCGTGTTCTCCGCTACCACTTCTCCGTACGGGTTCATGCAGAAGGTCCGGACCATATCGTTATATTTATCGGTCTTATACACAATCTTGCTCTCGTACACTTCATCCGTGATATGTTTGAAAACTTCCGCCGGAAGCTCCACCCGCACGCCGATGTCCACACGGTTGGACTTCTGCTCGATTCCGAATCTGCGGCACACTTCGGCGATCCACTTGGACCCGGATCTTCCCGCCGCAAGCACGAGATCCTTACAGCAGAATTCATCCCCGTGATTTGTCCGAACCAGAAATGTTCCGTCCTCGCTCCGTTCGATATCCGTTACTTCCGTTTTGAATTTCATATCAATCCGATTTTGAATATAATCGTAAATCTTTCCGAGAATCTGCACATTCCGGTCGGTTCCGAGGTGACGCACCTTGGCATCCAGCAAATGGAGATTATGCCGCAGTGCCTGCGTTTTAAGATCGGAATTCGCCGTTGAGTAGAGCTTGGCGTCCGCTCCGCCCATGCTGCAAAGGACCTCGTCCACATATTCCATCAGTTCGATCGCTTTCTCTGTACCGACATACTTATGAAGGTCGCCGCCGAATTGTGTGGTAATATTATATTTCCCGTCCGAAAGCGTTCCCGCTCCGCCGTAACCGTTCATGATGTGGCACGGGGAACATTTCACGCAGTTCGTTACCTTGCCCGTCTTGATCGGACACACCCGACCCGCAAGATCCGCGCCCTTATCGAGCATCAGCACGGAAGCACTGTTTTGTATTTTAGTCAGTTCATACGCGAGGAACACGCCCGAAGCGCCCGCGCCCGCTACGATGATATCATACTCTTTCATATTGTTTCCCCTTTCCATTCCGGTATTTTCTATGCTATACTGTGTATGTCGGATATCGAACAAACGGGTTGCCCGACGATCTTACACAGGAGGATTTTTTCAGATGCATTACGACAAAAAAAGGCTGCTCTGCGGCATTTTTCTTCTCTTTCTCGCGGCACTTTCCGTATTCGGAATCCTTACAACAGGTTTCCGCTCCTATTATGCCACCGTTATTTTGCTCGGCACCGTGCTCGGCATCGGTTTTATCCGGCAGTCCAAGTATCGGTAAAGCAGCGCACCTTCTGAAAGGGCCGTATGAAGCGGCCCTATTTTCATCGGATCGATGTTTGTTCGGTATTATTCCTCTTCCGCTACAAGCTTGTCGAATTCCGCCAGAGCCCGCTCATACTCGTCATCGTCCTCGATGTCAACCAGCTCGAACTCATCATCACCGACTTCTTTGTAACCATAGATATAAAGAACGCTTTCCTCGCCTTCATCAGCCATCAGCGCGATGTATTCCTTTCCTTCAAAATCGAATACACCGATAATTTCGCATTCCACCTCTTCGCCGTCATCAAACTCCAGCGTGATGAAATCCGCTTCTTCATGATCGTGATCACAACAATCGCAGCCCGGCTCATGGCAGCCGCATTTTTCTTTATCTGTCATGTTTTTTCCTCCAAATTTCACAGAAACTGTTCTATCGCAAACATTATATCATTATCGTTCTCGTTAATCAATCAAAATATTCCCTTATTTTTTCCGCATTTCCCTTGGTAATTCCAGGGACTTCCGTCAACTGCTCCACACCGGCTTTTTTAATGTTTTCCACGCTTCCGAAATGAAGGAGCAGTGCGTTCCTTTTGGCCGGACCGATTCCGGGAATTCCGTCCAATACCGATGTCAAAGATTTTTTCCCGCGAATACCCCGGTGATATTCGATCGCAAACCGATGCACTTCCTCCTGCACCGTCCCAACATAACGGAACAAAAGCGGCCGGCTGCTGAGTTCAATTTCCTCGCCGCTTTCCGACACAAGCGCCCGCGTTCGGTGGTGGTCATCCTTCGCCATACCGATAACCGGGATGTCAATCTTCATCGCCGCTAAAATCTGCCGGACCGCGCTGACTTGCCCGCGTCCGCCATCCATCAGCAGAAAATCCGGAAGATGTGAAAACCCGGGGTCACCCGCCTCCGCGCGCCGAAACCGCCGGTAGATCACTTCCTGCAAGCTTCCGTAATCGTTCGGCCCTTCGACTGTCCGGATCTTAAAACGGCGATAGTCCTTTTTGACAGGCTTCGCCCCCTCGTATACGACCATGGCACCGACCGAATCCACGCCGTTCGTGTTCGAAATATCATAAGCCTCCGCCCGATACGGTCTCCCGTCCGGCGTCGGGAGGGAATAGCCCAGATCTGCGAGTGCGCGTCCGATCGCTTCCGACAGCGCCTCCCCTCTCTCCCGAGCCGCTCGAGTCCGTTCATCAATCGTTTTGGCCATCTCCGTCACATCACGCCGAGCAAGGTCCAAAAGCGCCTTCTTGTCCCCTTTTCTCGGCACGGAAACCCGAACACTGCGTCCGGAAATTTCGGAGAGATATTCTTCCACCAGCTCCTGCTCCGGCAGAGCTTCCTCTATCAGGATTTCTTTCGGTGCATTTCCGGTCTCCCCATAGTACTGCTTAATAAACTGTTCTACAACCGCGGCGTTCGCATCCGTTTCATCCGCCTGCATTGAAAAGCTCTCCCGCCCGGACAGCTTTCCGTCCCGCACATAGAACACCACCGCATAAAGCTGATTCGTACCTCTCAAGCAAAGCACCAGATCCATATCGCCCGCTCCGAGAATCACGACCCGCTGCATTTCGGCGATCGCGGATGCTGCCGCAATCTGATCCCGATACTTGGCTGCGGATTCAAAGTCCAGCTTTTCCGCTGCCGCCTCCATTTTTTCCTGCAGCATCCGAAGAACTGAGCTTTGCCGTCCGGACAGAAACTCCAGCGCGCTTTCGATCCGAGTCCGATATTCCCTCACATTTACCCCTCTCGAGCAGATCCCGCTGCATTTGCCGATGTGGTAATTCAGACACGGCCGCGCGGTTTCCGGAAAACGCACCGCAGAGCAGCGTTTCAGTGTGTAGAGGTCATTGATCAGATCAACGATCTCGTTGACCGCCCTTGCATCGCTATACGGCCCGAAATACTTGCTCCCGTCATGTTCCACCCGTCTTGTCTTCAAAACGCGCGGATACTTTTCGCCGATTGTCACCTTGATATAGGGATATGTCTTATCATCCCGAAGCAGCACATTATATTTCGGCGTATATTTTTTGATCAGGTTGCACTCCAAAATCAGCGCTTCCATCTCCGTCGCACATGTAATATATTCAAATTCTTCGATATTCGCCGCAAGTGCCCTCACCTTCGGATCGGCTGTTTTAGATAAACGAAAATACTGGCGCACCCGGTTTTTCAGAGAAATCGCTTTCCCGACATAAATTACCCGCCCCAGTTTGTCCTTATGAATATAAACTCCCGGGGAGTCCGGGAGTTTTTTCAGATTTTCTTCGATATCAAACATTAAAAATACCAGTCGCGCTTCGCAATATCCTTTTCGCGCTCACTGCGCTTCTTCGCAATCTCCAGTGCCCGAAGCTCCCTGCGCTCTCTCCTCTGTCTCGCCCTTTTGCGTTTCAGTATTATACAGGAAACCGTCGCGGCAATTATCAACAGTGCAAGAATTCCCAAGACCGCGTAAATCACATAAGCCGTTTTATTTTCGATCCCAACCGCCGAAAGGAGCGTCCCCTTTCCGACTGCCTGATCCGCCAGCACCGGTACAGAGGAAATCAGATTGGACCCCTCATACACCTCCAGGGTACCGACCTCCTGATTTTTTTGAATCGGAGCCTCGATTTTCTCCGGAAGCTTGAGCTCCGTACGAAGCACTGAACCGGATGCTTCGATCGGCAGTGTCGCATAGGCGTTATCCTTCAGATGGATGCCGACCTCCCGCACCGCGCCGCGCTTCACCTGTGCCGTGCCAAGATCCGCCGCCGCATCCGCCGCCTGTACGGTATGATAAGAAGCAAACCCGTAATCAAGCATTGCTACACAGTCGCCGAACCTCCCAAGATCGGTCGACTTCATTACAACAGCGATTAAAAAGGTCCCGTCCCGTTCCGCACCGGCGACCAGACAGCCCCCCGCGTGAGAGGTGTATCCGGTTTTGATGCCGACAATACCGTCATACTTTGCCGGAATATTCACACCGTTCACCGGAATTTTCGTCTTTTCATCGTAAAGAAGGCGGTTTGTACTGTACATATGGCGCTCGTCCTGCCGATTGGTTGCCGGAATGTAGTGGTAATACGTGCTGCAAAGTTTCCGGAACATTTCATTTTCCATACAGCCCTTGGCGATCATCGCAAGGTCCTGCACCGTTGAAACATGGCCGTCCAAATGAAGACCGTTCGGATTCAGGAAATTGGTATTGGTCGCACCTAGTTCCTTGGCTCGTTCATTCATCATGACCGCGAAGTCATCTGTATTTCCGGCAATTTCCTTTGCCAGTGCTACCGCCGCATCATTTGCAGATTCGAGCATCAGTGCGTAAAGCACATCCTCCACAGTAATCTGCTCACCCTCAAGCAGATAAATCCGGCTTCCCTCTGTGAACGGCGTTTCATCATCGATTGTCATCACATGATCCAGCTCCAGATTTTCCAGGGCAAGGAGGCAGGTAATCATCTTTGTCGTACTGGCCGGCTCGAGCTTGGCATTTTCATTTTTGGTATAAAGAACCTGCCCGGTCCTCCCGTCGATCAAGATTCCCGCTTCTCCGATGATCTCCGGCACGGCTGCCGCCGCAAATACCGGTTCCGCCGAAAAAGCCGGGATCATTCCCGTGATTCCTATGATCGCTGCGATCACTGCTGCCAGTCGTTTTATCTTTCCCTGCTTCATTCTCTGCTCCTGCTTCTTGTCTGTCCCTTGCTTCACTGCTTGTCTTATTCTCTGCTTTCCGTCTCCGCTGCCGCTTCTCCGCAAATGTTATTTGTCCGCGAAAAAGAAATCCGCCATTGCATAGCCGCCCTCGAAAAAGAGGCCGGAGGCTTCGCCCGACGCTTCATTAAACTGCTTCTCCGGATCCGGCTCGGTCTCCATCCGGCTGTCATACAGTACAAACGGTACCGGCTCGGAAGAATGCGTCCGGAATACAAGCGGTGTTCTATGGTCCGGTACGATCAAAATCCGGAAGTCCTCTCCGCAGGATGCCAGATATTCGTATACCTGCGCGAAGAGTCTTTGGTCGATCCGTTTAAGGCTCTCCAGTTTGCCGTCTCGATCGCCCTGATGCGAGCATTCGTCCGGCGCTTCGATATGCATGTACACGAACTGTTTTCCCTTCTGAAACTCTGCGATCGCCGCCTGCGCCTTTGCTTCGTAATCCGTGTTGAGATTGCCGGTTGCTCCCGGTACATCAATCGAATCCAGTCCTGCGCAGATGGCAATTCCCTTGATCAGATCCACTGCTGAAATGACCGAACCGTCGATATGATATTTATCCTGGAAGGAGGAAAGGCTTGGCTTCTTCCCCTGACCCCAGATCCAAATCGTGTTGGCCGGGTTCAAGCCCTTTTCGCGTCTTGCAATATTGATCGGGTGATTATTAAGAACTTCGTAGCTTTTTTTCATCATCGCCGTGATGAATTCCGATCCCTCGCCCGACGGAAGGTTCGGTCCCACTTTTTGATCCAGTACATCATGCGGCGGCACAAGCTTGTAAGAGGTTTTGCCGTTGTGCACAATCATACAGTGGCGATAGCTGACGCCCGTATAGAAGTGAATATTTTCATCCGCAAAGGCCTCGTTGACCGCCCGGATCAGCTCATCTGCTTCAGCGGTCGAGATATCGCCCGCACTGTGATCCTTGATCGTCAGATCCTCATAAGCACCTTCGCCTTCCAATGTGATCAGATTTGTACGAAACGCGACATCCGTGTCGGACATATCAATCCCGATGCTGACCGCTTCCAGCGGGGAACGCCCTGTCAGATAAATGCTCGGATCATAGCCCATCACCGAAAGATTCGCCGCGTCGCTTCCCGGCGCCACTCCTTCCGGAATCGTCTGTACCATCCCGACGCGTCCGCGCGCCGCCACTCCGTTAATGTTTTTCATGTCCGCTGCCGCGAGCGGTGTTTTTCCGCCCAGCGCTTCAATCGGATAATCTCCTGCTCCGTCCGGTACGAGTATAAAATACTTCATCTTCTTGGCCCTCTCTTTTCTTCATCTTTGAGATCTCAAGGATCCCGGCTCGGCGAAGAAGCGGCTTTTCGCTGCTTCCCGCCCTGTTTCTGCGCAAAACTCCTCTTTTTCGCACATCACCATATGCCTGATTCGCCGCTGGCGGCCCCGTCAAAAAGGCTTTCCGATATTATACCACGGAAAGCCCTCTTCTGTGTGAAAATTGTGTGTATCAGTCGCTCAAATTTTCTGCTTCAAAGGTCTTCATAAAGGCAATCAGCTTCTCGACCCCTTCTTCCGGCATCGCATTGTAAATCGACGCTCTCATCCCGCCGATAGAGCGGTGCCCGTTCAGGTTTACCAATCCCTTTTCTTTTGCTTCCGCTACGAACTTCTTGTCCAGTTCCGGGTTTCCGGTCACAAACACAACATTCATCAGGGAGCGGTCTTCTTTATTCTCCACCGGGCAGTGGTACAGCTTGCTTGCATCAATGTAATCATAAAGCATCTTCGCCTTTTTTACATCCTTTTCGTGCATCGCGGCAACGCCGCCTTCACGCTTGATTTTCTTGAAGACCTCGCCCGCGATATAGATCGCGAAGCACGGCGGTGTATTATACATCGAGCCGTTATCCGCGTGAAGCTTGTAATCCAGATAGGTCGGCACATTTTCTTTGGCCTGGCCGAGCAAATCCTCCCGGACGATCACGATTGTCACCCCTGCCGGTGCGACATTCTTCTGCGCGCCCGCATAAATCAAACCGTACTTAGATACATCTACCGGCTCGGACAAGATACAGGAAGACATGTCCGCAACCAGCGGAATATCTCCGGTATCCGGCAGAGCCGCCTCGCAGTAATGCGTTCCGTAAATGGTATTATTGGTCGTGATATAGACATAATCCGCATCCGGATGAATCTCTTCTTTCCGGACCCTTGGAATATATGTGAATTTGCGGTCTTCCGAGCTTGCGAGGATTTTGACATCGCCGAACTTTTTCGCCTCCGCCGCCGCTTTTTTGGCCCAGGTGCCCGTAACGATATAATCCGCTTTTCCGGAACCGTTCATCAGATTCAGCGGCACCATCGCAAACTGGAGTGTTCCGCCTCCCTGCAGGAACAGCACCTTGTAGTTGTCCGGAATATTCATAATCTCCCGCAGGTTTGCCTCCGCCTCACGGATGATAGTTTCAAATTCCTTGGAACGATGAGACATTTCCAGCACCGACTGTCCGCAGCCGTGATAATTTGCAAGCTGCTCCGCCGCATCCCGGATCACCTCAAGCGGAAGCATCGAAGGCCCCGCCGAAAAATTGTACACTCTATCTGCCATAAAT
>CAKQWL010000007.1 GCA_934278965.1 uncultured Clostridia bacterium
CGTCTACCCATACGGCGCTTATAACCAAGAAACCGAAGAAATTGCCCGTGCCTGCGGTTTTCGCGCTACACTCACCTGCCGTGAAATCACCAATCGGATTACCCGTGACCCGGACTGCCTTTACGGACTCGGTCGTTATCTTCGTTCCCCTGGCCGCAGCCTTCCGGAAATTTTAGAGCACGCTTCTTCCGGGAAGTAAAGCTTCTTAATTATGCCTGCTTCTTAAACAGCGATATCGAAAGCACCGCTCCGATTGTCAATGCCATGCCGAAAAAATCGATCGGCAAAAACGATTCTCCCAGCCAAAAAAACGAAAACAGCACCGCCGCAATCGGTTCGACGCAGGAAATCATCGCAGCATCCGTCGGACCGATCAGATCCATTCCCTGAAGATAAAGGCTGAACGCAATAATGGTTCCGAACAGCACAACACCCGCCAATGCCAGAATCGTTTGCACATCAACAATCACACCGACTGCGGTCCATGGCCGAAACACGACATTCATTACAATTCCGCCGAGGAACATCGCCCACCCGACCGGAAGAAGCGGGCCGTATTTTCCAATGATGCGCTCCGGCTGTACGGAATAAATTGCCAATGTCAGCGAAGCCATCGCACCCCAAAAAATAGCCTGTCCGGAAAGTGCCATCGTTGAAATATCGCCATGCGTTGCTAAGATAAAGGTTCCGCTGAGGGAGAGAATAAGCGCCGCAATCTCGTATGCGCGCGGTCTTCTCCGGCTGCGAAAACACACATAAAGCAAAATAAGTGCCGGACCGGTGTATTGAAGTACCGTCGCCACTCCCGCATTGGAATGCTGGATCGCCCGGAAATAGCTATACTGACACAGTGTCATTCCAAAAATAGAAAAAATGACAAAGTCGATTGCATCTTTCCTGTTCTTCCACGGCTCAAATACCTTTTTGGGATCCCGCAGCAAAAGATAAAGCAGCACGGCTGTCCCCGCTGTCAGCAGCCGGATCGGCACCAGCCAATTCGATGTGACACTTTTATTATCAAAAAGGAACTGGCCGCAGGCGCCGGAAAATCCCCAGCATACGCCTGCGATCAGAGTGATCATAATTCCAAATGTTTTTTTCTCCTGTTTCTGCTCCATACTTTTCCGCCTCTTCTATTTCATTTTTTCGCCGTCACCGACTGTCACTGCATTTCTGCAGACTCCTGCTTTCCCGAGGATGGGCGCACTGCCGCGATCGCACACCACTCCCCTTTCTGCCGCACTTCCAGAATCTTAAATCCGCAGGCCTCGATGACTTGGCTTACCTCCTCCGACAATTCTGCCAGAATCCCCGACGAAATATACACACCGTTCGGACGCATATGCCTTGCCACATCCCCGGACAGGATCTTTACCAAATCCGCCATCAAATTTGCCAGCACGATATCCGCGCAAAAATCAACGCCTTTTGTCAGATCCCCCTCCATCACTCGAACCCGATCCGTCAAGCCGTTGCGCTCGACATTTTCTTTTCCGACGGCAACAGCCACCGGGTCAATTTCAACTCCGAGAACGTCTCCCGCACCGAGAAGCCCCGCCGCAATCGCCAGAATTCCGGAGCCGCATCCTACAT
The DNA here is from genome assembly GCA_934278965.1 of uncultured Clostridia bacterium. Classification (GTDB taxonomy): domain Bacteria; phylum Bacillota; class Clostridia; order Peptostreptococcales; family Anaerovoracaceae; genus QAKD01. Next base: position 1,594 of record CAKQWL010000007.1, read on the forward strand.
CAAGCACGGAGTCCCCCGGTTTTATATGCTCTTCGAGTAATTCCAGGCACAAACTTGTCGTTTCATGGGTCCCCGTACCGAAAGCCATCCCCGGATCGATCTCAAGGACAAGCTCACCTTCTTTCTTTTCATACGTCTCCCAAGTCGGTTTTACAACAAGATGCTCCGTGATTTTCGCCGGCTTAAAATACTCTTTCCACTTATCTTTCCACTCCTCATCACAAACCGTTTTTCTCTCGAAGGTACATTCCGGAAAATCGATTTGGATTCTTTTCTCAAGCTCGTCCAACACTTTTTCCGCAGATGCAGCAGACAGCGCGTCCAAATCCTGATAAATCGTTACAGACGGCTTCGAATCCAAAAGGGCTTCCACCGATGCATCTACATAATCCCAGTCATAGGAATTTTTCTTTTCCAGCAGCTGCGCAACATCCCGGGGATCATTGATGACGCTGTCCGTAATGCCGAAAGACAGCAGAATCCCTTCGATCATTTCCAATTCTTCCGTATTCCTCGCTGTAATAACAAACTCAATATATTTCATTGTACTCTCCTGTCTTGCTTCTTCATTTTTAAGCTCGGCGCCTTCGGGCCGAATAGCTATATCTTACTCTATTTCTTTTTACCGCGCAACTATCCTTTTTTACTGCTTCGAAAAAATTTACACAGCAAAAAAGGAACCGTCTCCTGTTTCAGGATACAGTTCCCTTTCGGTTATTCAGAAAAAATTTATTTGAACAGTTCTTTCAAGGATTCCGCAAAGCTTTTTTTCTTCTGATAGCAGTCGCTGTCGAGTGCTTTGTTCATCTCTTCAACAGCCTTCTTCTGCTTTGCGGTCAGCTTCGTCGGAACCTCGAGGTTTACCTTTACATAAAGATCTCCCGGCTTCCCGTTTCGAACATTCGCAATTCCCTTGCCTTTCAGACGGAATGTTGTCCCGGACTGCGTACCGGCAGGCACTTTATAAGTCACTTTTTCGGTCATTGTCGGAACCGTGATATCATCACCGAGCGCAGCCTGCGCAAAGGTAATCGGAATATCAAGATACAAATCGGACCCACGTCTCTTGAAAAGCTTATGCGGCTTCACAGAAATAACGATATACAGGTCTCCGGCTGGCCCGCCGTTCAAGCCCGGCTCTCCCTGACCTCGAATCGAAACGACCGAATCATTGTCAACTCCGGCCGGAATATCCACCGCAATCGTAACATCCTTCCGAACGCGGCCGCTGCCGCCGCATTTCCCGCACGGCGTCTCATTGATTTCTCCGCTGCCGCCGCAATGCGGACAAGGCGAAACACTTTGGAATTGACCCAGCGGCGTCTTCTGTACCGTATAAACCTGACCGCTGCCGCCGCAGTGCGGACAAGTCTTTTTGGAAGTCCCCGGCGCAGCCCCGCTTCCGTGACAGGAATCACACTCCACGAACTTATTCAGACGAATCTGCTTTTTCGTTCCGAACGCCGCTTCCTCGAAGGTAATGGTAACGGCCTTCTGAATATCTCTTCCCTTTGTCGGCCCGTTTCGGCGGCGGCTCTGACTATAACCGCCGCCAAACATTCCGCCGAACATATCAAAGATATCATCAAAACCTCCGGCACCGCCGAAACCGCCAAATCCACCGGCACCGCCGCCGAAACCGGCATTCGGGTCAACACCCGCGTGTCCGAATCGGTCGTACTTATTCTTTTTATCCGGGTCCGAGAGCACACCGTACGCCTCGTTGACCTCTTTGAATTTTTCTTCTGCCTCTTTGTCTCCCGGATTCCGGTCCGGATGATACTTCATTGCCATCTTCCGAAAGGCTTTCTTGATCTCATCCTCGCTGGCCCCTTTTTGGAGACCCAAGACTTCATAATAATCCCTTTTCTCTGCCATGGATGCTCAGTTCCTTTTTACTTATAGTCTTATTTATTGTCGTCGTCCACAACCTCGAAATCCGCGTCTACGACATTATCGTTTTCCGGCGCCGATCCGCCTGCCGCGCCTGTATCTGCTGACGGACCAGCCTGACCCTGCTGCTGGGCCGCCTGAGCCTGCTGATACATCTTCGCGGAAATGGTATGGAACTGTTCTGTCAATTTTTCTGTCTTTTCCTTAATCTCGTCGGAATTATTTCCCTCCAAAGCCTTCGAAAGCTCTTCCTTCGCATGATTGATTGCGGTCTTTTCCTCTTCGGTCAAGTTCGAATCGAGCTCCTTCACGGATTTTTCCGTCTCATAAACGAGTGTCTCGGCTCTGTTGCGGATCTCAACATCTTCCTTTCTCTTCTTATCCTCTTCCGCATACTGCTCCGCTTCCTTTACCTTGGCCTTAATCTCATCCTCCGAAAGCTTGGAAGAAGAGGTAATCGTAATGTTCTGGCTCTTACCGGTGCCGAGATCCTTTGCGGATACATTGACAATGCCGTTCGCATCGATATCGAAAGTAACCTCGATCTGCGGAATACCGCGCGGTGCTGCCGGAATACCGGTCAACTGGAAACGGCCAAGCGTAATATTATCTGCCGCCATTTCTCTCTCTCCCTGCATTACATGGATATCAACGGAAGTCTGTTTATCTGCTGCTGTGGAGAAGATCTGACTCTTCTTCGTCGGAATCGTCGTATTTCTCTCGATCAGCTTTGTCGCTACACCGCCGAGTGTCTCAATCGAAAGCGACAGCGGTGTAACATCCAGAAGGAGGACATCGTTCACCTCACCGGTCAGGACGCCGGCCTGAATCGCCGCACCAACCGCAACGCATTCATCCGGGTTGATTCCCTTGAACGGTTCCTTGCCGGTTACTCTCTTTACGGCCTCCTGTACCGCCGGAATTCTGGTTGAACCGCCGACCAGGATGACCTTTGCGATATCCGAATTTGTAACGCCGGCATCTGACATCGCCTTCTTCATCGGCTCAATCGTACGGTTGACAAGATCCGCTGTCAGCTGGTCAAACTTCGCTCTTGTAATATCCATATTCAGGTGAAGAGGTCCGTTCTGGTTTGCTGTGATAAACGGCAGGTTAACATTTGTTGTCTGAGCGGAGGACAGCTCCTTCTTCGCTTTCTCCGCAGCTTCCTTCAATCTCTGGAGTGCCATCTTGTCATTTCTCAAATCAATGCCGTTTTCCTTCGCAAAAGAATCCGCCATGAAATTCATCAGCGCTTCATCGAAATCATCACCGCCGAGCTTTGTATCGCCGTTTGTCGCAAGTACCTCAAATACGCCGTCACCAAGCTCCAGCACAGAAACATCGAATGTACCGCCGCCGAGGTCATAAACCAAAACCTTGTGCGAAGCCTCGTCCTTATCCAGTCCGTATGCCAGCGCAGCCGCCGTCGGCTCGTTGATGATTCTCTTTACATCCAGACCCGCAATCTTACCGGCATCTTTTGTTGCCTGCTTCTGCGCATCCGAGAAGTATGCCGGTACTGTGATAACCGCCTCTGTAACCTTCTGTCCGAGATAATTCTCCGCATCCGACTTCAGCTTCGAGAGGATCATCGCGGAAATGTCCTGCGGAGTGTACTTCTTACCATCGATTTCTACGGTATAATCTGTACCCATATGGCTCTTGATCGATGCGATCGTTCTGTCCGGATTGGTGATTGCCTGTCTCTTCGCAGTTTCACCAACCAGTCTTTCACCGGAATTCGTAAAACCGACGATCGAAGGAGTCGTTCTTCCTCCCTCAGCATTGGCGATAACCACCGGCTCGCCACCCTCTAATACCGCTACACAGCTATTTGTTGTTCCAAGGTCTATTCCAATTACTTTACTCATCGTTTTTTCTCCTTTTCTATGCTTTTTTTGTTTTGCTTTCATCTGATCCATTGGATCTCATTTTATCAAATTCCCAAATTCTTTATTTTATCTTTCAGTTCGCAACCTTCACCATACTCGGACGGATCACCTTACCGTTCAGCGTGTACCCTTTCTGGAGCACATCGGACACCTTGCCGCTTGCATACTGATCGCTTTCTTCCATCATAACCGCATTGTGGAAGTTCGGATCGAAGTCCTCTCCGAGTGCTTTGATCTCCTCCGCTCCCGCTTTCGTCATGATATCCCGCAGCTGATCAAAAATCATCTGCATTCCCTTTACAAAGCCGTCCTCTGCATCTGCCGATCCGAGCGCCCGCTCGAAATTATCGGCAACGGTAAGCAGCTCACTGATAATCTTTTCGTTCGCGAACAGGTAGATATCGCTCCGCTCCTTCTCACTCCTCCGTTTATAATTCTGGAAGTCTGCCATCAGACGCATATACCGTTCAGACTCGCTTTCCTGCTCTGCTTTTGCCTGACCGGAAGCCACATCCGGATCACCTTCCGTTGATACGCCGACCGCATCCGGATCATCTGCCGGTTTTTGCTCATCGGAACATCCTTTGCAGCCACAATCCGAAGCTCCCGCGCCGCCGCAGTCTCTATCCCGGCAGCCGCACCCTGTACTTTCGTCTTTCACTTTTTCTTTTTTCACATCTTTTACATCCGCATTTTCCGCTGCATCTTCCTGCGGAAAATCCTTCTTTTCCCTCTTCTCTTCTGTCATCCTTTTTTCTGCTCCTCTCCTCCTGGCAGCTGAAACGCGCTGTTCAATTTTTCGGTAACGAATTCGACGATGGAAGTGATCTCATCGTATCGCATCCGGGTCGGACCGATGACGCCGACCTTTCCGACCAGCTTTCCATCAATATGATAAGTCGCGGTGATCAGACTGCACTCCGGTAAAATTTCTCCCGAATTCTCATCGCCGATCGTGATAATCACACCGTTCTCCCGATTGACAAGCGTCCGTGTCAAATCATCTTTTTTGCTCAGCATTTCCAAAAACATTTTTGCTCGATCAATATCATTGAACTCCGGAATCGAAAAAATATTGGTTTGACCCGCCATATAAAGATCGGCATTCAGCATGCTCTCCAACGTCTTCATGAAATTCGGCATAATATTCGCCGCCAGCTTGCTGAGCGCCTCAATATCGGTTTCAAAATTCCGGATGATATCACTCTTCAAGACCTCACTCACGGTTTTTCCGCGGTAATGATATGTCAGTGTTTTAGACAGCAGATGGATATTTTCCTCTGTATAAGGGACATCTAGCCGCAGTGCGGTATTGGACACCCTCCCGCTCTCCGAAACAATCATCAGTACAACCGTCCGTTCGTCAACCGGCAGAATATTGATATACTTCAGGAGGTCTTCATCCTGCGTCGGTGTCAACGCGAAAGAAGTCAAATTCGTAATCTCCGAAAGCAGCCCCGCCGCCTTCTTGATCGTTTCCTCAAGCTCTGTAAAGTTGCTTGTCAGCTTTCTGGCAATGATCTCCTTCTCCTCCTCCGGAAGTTCGTACTTTTCCATCAAGTTGTTGACATAAAGCCGATAACCCTTATCCGACGGGATTCTTCCTGCTGAAGTATGCGGATGCGTTAAAAAACCCATCTCCTCCAAATCCGCCATTTCATTTCGGATGGTTGCAGGGCTCACGCCCATATCAAATTTTCTCGAAAGAGTCCTTGACCCGACCGGTTCACCGGTCTGAATAAAGTCACTGACGATCGCCTGCAGTATTCGCAGCTTTCTCTCGTTTAAACCCATCTCTCACCGTCTCCTTGTTAGCACTCTTTATCAATGAGTTCTAAGCTCTATTCAAATTTAACACTGTTAACACATCTTGTCAACAGTGTTTGAAAAGATTTTTTACTTTTTCCTCGGTTCAACCGAACCTCCGACACTGTATGTTTACACCGATTCGATGAAAATAAACAGAACTTTTTAAATTTCAAAATTTTCCCTGTGCGAAATACTGCGCGATACAGCCTCCCGCCATCCGCTGAGCAAAACCCGCCTTTTTTCTTCTTCCATGGACGGAACAAAAATACGGCCCGACTGCTGGTTCTCCAAAATTTCCGTTTTGTCTCTCCAGTATCCAACCGCAAGTCCCGCAAGGTACGCCGCTCCAAGAGAGGTTGTTTCGACCTCTTTCGGTCTTCGCACCTCAGCCTGGATTAAATCGGCCTGAAACTGCATGAGAAAATCATTTGCCGCGGCTCCGCCATCGACCAGAAGCGAACCCTTCCGCATTCCCGCATCCTGCCGCATCGCTTCCAGCAGATCCGAAACCTGATAAGCGATCGATTCCAGCGCCGCACGCACGATATGAAAACTATTCGAGCCGCGCGTCAGTCCGCTGATCGTTCCGCGGGCATACGGATCCCACTGTGGTGCTCCGAGACCGACGAATGCCGGAACAACATAAACACCGCCGCTGTCCGGCACTTTTCGAGCAAATTCTTCGGACTGAGCAGCACTTTCAATCAAATGCAGTTCATCCCGCAGCCACTGGATCACAGCTCCGCCAACGAATACCGATCCCTCCAGTGCATAGTTAACACGCCCATTAAGTCCCCATGCGATCGTTGTCAAAAGGCCGTTTTTCGATGTGACCGGCGTTTCCCCCGTATTCATCAAAAGAAAGCATCCTGTCCCGTAAGTGTTCTTCGCCATACCGGCGTCAAAGCAGGCCTGCCCGAACAAAGCCGCCTGCTGATCTCCTGCGGCACCGGCAATGCGAATCGGCCCTCCGAAAATCGCCGGATCGCTCTCTCCAAAAACCATGCTGGATGGAACCGGAAGCGGCAGCATTGCCTTTGGAATGTCCAGAATCTCTAAAATTTCCTCATCCCACGTCTGGGTATGAATATTGAACATCATCGTGCGGGACGCGTTGCTGTAATCCGTTACATGCGTCTTTCCGCCCGTCAGTTTATAAATCAGCCATGTCTCCATGGTGCCGAACAAAAGCTCACCGGCCTCTGCTCGTTCCCGCATACCCGGAACAGAGTCCAGAATCCATCTTAATTTCGTTGCGGAAAAATACGGATCGATCAGAAGCCCTGTCTTTTTTTGAAACAGTTCCGTTCGATTTTCTCTTTTCAATCTCTCGCAGTATTCGGCTGTTCTCCGGCACTGCCACACGATCGCACGGCAAACCGGCTCGCCATTTTTTTTATCCCACACGACCGTTGTTTCTCTCTGATTTGTAATTCCGATTGCCGCGATGTTTTCAAAAGAAACCCCCGCCTTCCGCATCGCCTGTTTCGCAACACAAATCTGGGTCCTCCAAATCTCCTCCGCGTCGTGCTCGACCCATCCGTTTTCGGGATAATACTGCGTTATCTCCTTCTGCGCCATCGAAAGGATCTGTCCTGTTTTATCATAAAGAACGCACCGACAGCTTGTCGTGCCCTGATCGAATGCCATGATGTATTGCTTCTTCACTTTTTCCTCCGTATTTTCTCGGCTTTTCCGCAATTTCTTATCATTGTATCATACACAGCATCATACGGCAATATGCCTCTTCTTCACCTCTTTCGGAGCGCCGAAAAGTCTCGTCTTCAGGAAACAGATAAGAAATATCAACCCGAAAAAGCCGCTTGCCGGATAGACCAGCGCGACCAGCCTTTCAAAAGAAAATCCGCTGAGCAGGTAAACCGGGACGATAAAAAGTATTCCCGCTGTGCGTGCGCGCGGCGTCCCCTCACGGGCAAAACGACTGCAAAAAGTCCACATCATCGGCGCGGCTGTAGAAAAAATTTCAATCAAAAGCACCAGCGTAAATCCCGTGCTGAAAATCGGCGAAATTTTTCCCGCAAGATACAGCATCGGAATAGAGAGCGACTCCATCTCATCTCCCGACGACAAGAACGCAAGGTTCGAGAGAAGCGCTGTTCCCATCAGAAGCACCGTACCGAAGATGCCTCCGGCTGCCGCTTCCGCCCCGGTTTTGGCCTCTTTTCCGAGCGCGTGAAAAAATGGAACGGCAGATGCAGTATTATAAGAAACATAAAGGACCGCTGAAAACCACCAGCTTCGGAGCAAGCCTCCGCTCCTCATGATTTCCGGCTCCGTATCCTCTAAAAATATTTTAGCGGAATTCAGATCGAGTATGCCGTTTTTTGCCAGAGTCATCAGGCTGACAGTTCCCATGAAAAGGATAATGAGCGGTGCCAAAGAACCGATCGCATCAATAATACGGCGAAACCCCAAAATATAAGAAGCAAGGACAGCTGCGGCCATGAGACCGCACCCAAAACGGTACGGTGCGCCGCAGTATTCACGAAACGCCGCCCCGGCGCCCGAAATCATCACAACAACCGTTAAGAAAAGCGCACTGAGGGTAAAGACTTCAAATAGCTTTCCCAATTTTTCTCCGCAGTAAAATGCATACACTCCGTTTTCTCCAGATCCCAAATTCTGTTCTCCGTCTTTCAAAAGTCCGGCTCCCACCCATGACAAAAGAACTGTCGTGAGCAAAATCCCAAAAATTCCCTTTCCGCCATATTCTGTAAAGAAGCGAACAATTTCCTGACCGGTTGCGAATCCGGATCCGATCACATAAGCCATATATGCACCGGCAATCCGCCGCACGCCTCCGACGCCTCCGTGTACTTTTTCTTTCATTTTCCGTAGTCTCCTTCTTCGGAATTTTCTTTTTTCAATCTTGTTTTCCGAAGTGTCATCACTTGCACAAAACATGAAAAAAGAGGAGCAAATTCCCCGATTTTCGGTTTCTTCGTCCTCTTCTCACATATATGCGGGATCCTCCCGTCTTATTCTTCTGTCTGCGGCCTGGCTACTGCTCGATTTCTTTCAGCATAACGTTGATCGTATTCATCGCGTTTTCCAAGAAAGCTTCGAACGGCTGCGCCGCTTCATCTCCCGGTGTCCAGAAGTGATTCTTGTATTCCTCCAGAATCCCGTCATAGTCCAGACCCTTGTCGTAAAGCCCCTTAATGTATTCCTTCTTCATCAGCGCATCCTGTCTGCCGCTTTCAAAATAATGCTCGTTAAACGCCTTTGGCACAACTCCGTAATGAGGACAGATAATAACCTCCGGTCCATAAGCCTCGCAGCGGTCCGCAGCGGCAAATGCATCTGCGGTACTTTTCAAAATTTCCGATCCGACATATCCCTTTTCCGGCACAACGACCCCGGTGCTTTCCGATGCAAAAAGGATTTTTCCCGGATCTATTCCGAAAGACATCGAACAGTCGGTATGTCCCTTTGTTTCCAGCGCAGTAACCGTCTTATCGCCGAGAGAAATCTGATCTCCGTCTGCCAGAACAATATCCACTCTCAAAGGATCTACTCGAATTTCCGTATCACAATCCGTTCCCCCGAAAAGTTCCTTTGCGCCTTCTCCCATATTCTTGATCACATTCAGTGCCCCCGGACGCGTAAAGATATACTGTGCCTTTGCCGATGCGCATACCTTGGCATCCGGCCAGCGGTCCAAGACATACGGAAGAGCTCCCATATGGTCATAGTGTGTATGGGACAGGAAGATATAATCCAGATTTTCTCTGCCGTGCGCAGCCAACTCTCTTTCTACATTTTTTACCAGCTCTTTGGCACAATACGCCATGCCGGTATCCATCATTGCAGTCTTTTCGCTGCCAAACACAAGAAGGCTGTCTCCGCCCTCTCCTGCGGTCACCCAAACCATCCCGTCCGGAAGAACCCGGCTGTCATTTTCCGCGAACATCGCAATATAATCTTTCATTTTTTCTCCTTTCACCTTTTGATAAGATTTAAAAATTAAATTCCTGCTGTTTCGTGTAGGTCTTCTTTTTTCTTTCCCGATTGCAGACCGGCCTCTCGAATTTCACCCACCGTAAAAAATACGATTCCTACCCAAATGAGTAAAATCGCACCGAGCTGCACCCCGTCAAACGCCTCCTGGAAAAAGAAAATACCGAGGAGAAGCGTGATGGTCGGCGAAATGTACTGGCTGATCCCCAATGTTACAAATCGAATGCGTGACGCCGCGTAAGAAAAAATCAAAAGCGGTATTGCCGTTACGACGCCGCAAAGCAGAAGAAGCACATACTGAAGAGGCGTTTCTGTCATCGAGAGAGCGCCTTTTCCCGTCCATTCGAGATATAAGATAACACACAGCGCAACCGGCATTTGAAACATCGTTTCGTAAAGCAGCGACAGCTCCGGCGACATCGTATACTTCTTCTTAACGACCGCGTATGCCGCAAACGAAGCCGCCAGCGTCAGCGAAATCATCGGCGGCCTTTTGAAATGAATCATCATCACCATCACCGCACAGAAAACCAGTGCAATCGCAAGTTTTTTGGCCTGTCCCATTTTTTCCCGGAAAATCAGCACTCCGAATAAAGATACCACCAGCGGCTCAATATAATACCCGATCCCTGCCTCAATCACATGACCGGCATTGACCGCCCAGATATATGTACTCCAATTCAGCGTAATCAAAATTCCCGAAACAAAATATCGTACTGCAACCCCCTTTTGCCGAAGCGGCGCTTTGATTCCTTCAAAGCCACTGCGGCACATGGCAAAGATAAAGCAGAAAACCCCTGCCAAAAGGATTCGATACAAAATAATCAGCCATGAATCTACGGCATCAATAGCCCGCCAGTAAATCGGCAGAACGCCCCATAGCGCGGATGTCCCGGCGGCAGCTGCCAACCCTTTCCGATATTCCGGTCTCGCATTCTGTTCCTGCTGCATCTTTTTCTTCGTTCATCCTTTCAAAATTGCTGCGTCTTCCTGTTCACAGCCGACACAAAAACATCCTATCATCCGAGTCTCCAAAAATCAAGAAAACGGGCAAAAAAATACGCCCAAGAGGGCGCATTTTCTGATTTTGAAGCGAAAAGCCCGAAGCGTTCCGTTAGAACAATCCTCCAAACAATCCTCCTCTGCCGCCGCCTCCGCAGCAGCAGAACAATAAGTACAGAATCACCAGGATCCACAAAAGGGACATCCCGCCGTTATTCTCACAGCAGCACTCCTGGTAACATTTGTCCTTGCAGTCACGAATGCAATCCCGTTCACAACATTCACGGCATCTTTCCTCACCCATAAAAAGGCCTCCTTCCTGTCGCAGTCGACTGCTTCATAATATGAAAGACCCTCTCTGTTGGTGTCAGGATGGACTAAAAATCATCTCCCATTTCATCATCGTAGACGAACCCATCCTGGAGGATGTCGTGGGAAGCATGCCCGTAAATTTCTCCTTCATGCTTGTGGATGTGCGTATGCCCATGCTCTTCCTCATCCGTTTCGAATCCTCCGTCAGTCTCCTCTCCGGATACCTGCATCCCGCCGATCGGCACAACATACTCGGACAGCGGATAATCCAGGCAGGCATCGAAATCGTAATCCTTTTCCTCTCCGGAAAAAGCTTCTGCACGATAATTGGCCAGCGCATCCGCGATCGAAAGCAATTCCTCACTGCCGCTTTCCCGATCCCTGCATACAGCGTCATTTTCAAAAACATACCACTTCCGAAAACGGTTCAATTCCTCGGCAAACACGGCAGCCCGATCATTCTCCGGCGCAATCTCACCGGCGAGGGCAGACAGGCTCTCTCCAACCGTGCGAAGCATTGAAACAAAATCCGCCTCCGAATCCGGTGTATGCTCCAGAAGATCCGCAAAGTAATCCTCCGTCAGCTGAGCAAGGAGCTCCCCGCTTATTCCCGAACAAAGACGGGCAAGCGCTCCTTCCTCCAGATACTCCTCACTTTCCATTAAATCCGCCAGATTTTCAAAATACTCAAACTCTCCCGGTTCCGAAATCCCAAGGAGTTCCAGAAGCTCATCGTAACTCATCTGTTTTTCTCCTGCCTCCTTTCGCTTTGCCTCTTTGCATATAGACTCTATTTACTTCTTTTGATCTGCTTTCTGTTTTACTTCTTTTCGTATATTATGAATATTTTCCCCGGCCGCATCAAAGCTCCAGATTCTTAAATTGGACTTTCAGCGGCTGATCCGAAAAAATCAGTTCAATCATGTTCACGAAGTTTTCCGAAAGGTCACTCGCATAAAAGATGTTTTCCCGCTCGGAATTTTCGGCCAGCATATCCCGTTCCTTCAATATTTTCTCAATGCTGTGGACGATCTCTTCCGACGGATTGATGATTCGAAGATCCGGATAAAGGCGTTCGATGCTGTCACGAATCAGCGGATAATGTGTACAGCCGAGAACCAGCGTATCCAAGCGATTTTCCAGGACAAAATCATCCAAGTAATATCGGATCGTCATATCCATGATATCGTTTTTAATGATTCCTTCCTCAATCAAAGGTACAAACGCCGGACACGGCGTGGAATAGACCTCCAGCTCCGGTCTCAGTTCGCGGATCAACCGACGATATGCCTCTGAGCGAATGGTTACCTTGGTTCCGATAATCCCGACCCGATTTTCGTTCCCACAGCTTTGAGCCACTTTTTCCGCCGCCGGAGCGATAACTCCAACGACCGGAATCTCCGGAAAGCGAAACTGTAAATCATCCAGACAAATCGAACTGACCGTATTGCAGGCAATCACGATCATTTTGACATCATTCTGCACCAAAAAATCCGCAATCTGCATGGAAAAACTGCGAATGGTCGAAGTGGCTTTTGACCCGTACGGTGTCCGTGCCGTATCGCCGAAATAGATAATTTTTTCCTTTGGCAGTGCCGCTGTCAGATACGGAATACAAGTCAGTCCGCCGAGTCCGCTGTCAAAAAAACCGATCGGTCGATTGTCCATTTTTATGATAACCTTCTGCTTTCTATGGTATAATACTATATTATACCGATTTTATCGCGAATAATCAAATCATTCTTATATTACGGAGGGGTTTTATGACGGAAACAAACAGCAAAAAGCTGAGAGAAAGAAGTGAGATCGAGGCAAAATACCGCTGGAATATCGGAGCGATGTATCCGAACGAAGATCTGTGGGAAGCCGATTTTGCCGCGTGCAGCCAGAGTGCGGAGGCCTTCGGCCGGTTTGCCGGTCATCTCGGTGACAGCGCTTCTCTCCTTTTGGAAGCACTTGAAGAAAAGGATCGGATTTGGCAGAAGCTGGAGCGGGTCTATGTCTATGCACGAATGAAAAAAGACGAAGACAATCGCGTGTCCCGCTACCAGGCTCTGAACGACCGATGCGGTTCCCTAATCGCGAAAGCCAGCGCGGCCATGTCCTTCTTCACACCGGAGCTGCTTTCACTTCCGGAAGAAAAGATTCTCAGCTTTCTGCGCGAAAACAGTGCACTTCAAAAATACGATCATCTCATTCGCGACACTCTGCGGCTGAAAGCGCATATTCTTTCCCCTGCCGAAGAAAATCTTCTCGCGCAGCTCGGCGAGGTGCTTTCTGCGACAAATGATATTTTCACTATGCTGAACAACGCGGATATGAAATTCGGGGAAATTCGGGATGAATCCGGCGATTGGGTCGAGCTGACTCAGGGCAACTATATCTCCTTCATGGAAAGCTACGACCGGGATGTCCGCAAAGCTGCCTTTACGGCAAAATATCAGGCCTATATGGATCTGATCAATACGATTGCGACAACCTACAATTACAATACCAAGACAGACGCGGTCGGGGCAAGGATCCGGAAGTATCCATCCTCCCTTTCGGCGGCTCTGTCCGGCGACAATATCCCGGAATCGGTTTATACCAACCTCATTCGCGCCGTCCATGAAGGTCTGCCGGCAATGTACCGGTATATGGAAATTCGGAAGCGGCTTCTCGGCGTCGATGAACTCCACATGTATGACATCTATGCACCTTTGATTCACATTGAAGAAAAGCCGGTTTCCTATGAAGACGCCGTCGAGCTCATGAAGGAAGGTCTTTCCCTTCTCGGTTCGGAATATATCGATCGGCTGACGAACGGTCTTTCACAAGGCTGGGTAGATGTTTATGAAAATAAGGGAAAAACCAGCGGTGCGTACAGTTTCGGAAGCTACGACAGCTTTCCGTATATCCTGATGAACTTTTCCGGCAAGCTGAAGGATGTCTTTACTTTGGTGCATGAAATGGGCCATTCGATGCACTCCAGCTATACGCGGGAATCGCAGCCTTTCGTTTATGGCGGTCATTCGATTTTCACCGCGGAAGTTGCTTCCACTGTCAATGAAGCGCTCTTGATGAAGCATTTGATTCGTCAGCAGGAGGAGCGGCTTGCTTCCGCCGAGAAAAACAGCCCGGAATACGAAGAGGCCTTCACTATGAAAAAGTATCTCCTCAATCTTTATCTCGAAGAATTCCGTACCACGCTTTTCCGTCAGACTATGTTTGCGGAGTTTGAACTGGCGGCGCATGAAGCGGTAGAGAGCGGCGAAGTGCTTACTGCAGAATGGCTCTGTGAAAAATACAGCGAACTGAATCGCCTGTATTTCGGTGATCAGGTGGTATGCGATGAGCAGATCGCTTACGAATGGGCTCGCATTCCTCACTTCTACCGTGCATTCTATGTTTATAAATACGCAACCGGTTACTCTGCCGCTACGGCCATTTCCGACCGAATCATCCGGGGAGCAGTAGACGGAAGCGAAGCAAATCCCGCGCGCGATGACTACAAGAAATTCCTTACTACCGGTGAATCCGACGATCCGATCGAGCTTCTTCGGATTGCCTGTGTCGATATGGAAAGCCCGCAGCCTGTCTTGGATGCGATGAATGTTTTCCGGGCTCTGGTTGACGAATTAGACTCTATGACAC
>CAKQWL010000008.1 GCA_934278965.1 uncultured Clostridia bacterium
TTTCGGCCGAGGCTGTTCCGCTGGGAATCCTTTTCGGGTGCGGCGCGATTTATGTCATCAATCATGTACCGGCCGCATGGCTTTGCGATTACGGCGAAACGCCTTCCGAAGAGCTTCTGGATTCCGAACACCAACGAGTGCAAGGGATGCCGTGGAAGCTGGTCTTTTCAGCTCTTTTTATTGCCTTTGGTATTTTCTTTGGTGTGCGGGATGTGAATTACGGATTCACGGCGCTCCTACAGCTCTGGCTCTTGCTTTTGATTGCCATTTCGGACGCCAAGTATCGAATTATTCCGGATCAGTTTGTTCTTTTTCTTGCGCTATTTGCTTTCCCGATGTCTGTTTATCATACGGGAGTTTTGGACATGCTTCTGGGTCTTTTGCTTGGGGCTGGTGTTATGCTGGCAACGGCGCTGATCGGGCGAATCATTTTTTCACGGGAAGCACTCGGATTTGGTGATGTAAAACTTGCTGCGGCACTTGGATTGACGGGTGGATTTGCCGGCATCGCGTTCATACTGATTGCGGCGGCGCTTTTGTCCTGCGGATTTTTTTTATATCTTCTTCTTCGCAGAAAGGTCCAGAGGGGAGATTCTCTTCCGCTGGCGCCCTGTCTCGCACTGGCGGCCGCCGGATATTTATTTTTGCAGGGAGCGTTTCTCTGACGCGAATAATCTTGCCGGATAAGCCGGGAGGTGCAGCGTCTAAAACAAAAAAAATAAAAAATAATTCAGAAAATTCTTGCAAAACTCGTGGGACTGTGTTATATTAAATACAAGAAGCAGGTCAGCGAGGCCGCGGCCAAGCTTTTTAGAGAAAATAGGTACGAGCCGAAAAAGAGCTTGGACCGATTTGCAGGAAAGGGGTGAGTCCGCCAGAAGTTTTTGAGGAAATGAAATAACACCGGTCGAAAGAAGTCGGCCGGTGTTGTTCTTTTTTGCGGGGATTACGGAAACTGCATCTTGCAGATTTTTACGGAAAATGGCATACTTGAAGGGTAGAAACGAGCGAAAATACGATGCTCGGAAAAGAGGAGAGGCAGGAGCAATGAGCGGCAGTCAGAGCAAAAATGTCCTTTTAACGATCGCGTATGATGGAACGAATTTTTCGGGGTGGCAGCGCCAGCCGGAGCGGCGCACTGTGCAGGGAGAACTGGAGCGGGTGCTTTCGGAGCTTTGCTGTATACCGATTCGCCTGAACGGAACCAGCCGTACAGATGCCGGAGTGCATGCACTCGGACAGCGCGCTACATTCAGCGGAGATTTCGGAATTCCGGTCTCTCGGATCGCGACAGCGGCAAATAATCTGCTTGCCGGAAGCAAGCTGATGGCAACGGGAGATGTCCGAATCCTTTCGGCAGTTGAGATGCCGCCCGAATTCCACGCGCGATTTGATGCGGTCGGTAAAAAATATCTTTACCGAATTCGGTGTGCTGCCCAGCCGGAGGTGTTTCTGCGAAATTACCGTTATCAGCTGTCGGCGGACCTGGACAAAGACGCGATGAACAAAGCCGCATCCTATATCGTCGGAACTCATGATTTCAAGTGCTTTCAGGCTTCCGGCGGAGAGGAAAAGGAAACGACGGTTCGGACAATTTACGATCTTTCTGTTTTGGAGGAGAAGAGCACGGCGGTTTTCGGGCAATTCGGCAGTACGGAGGCTTTTGGGCGGGAGCTGGTGATTTCCGTACAAGGGGACGGTTTTCTTTACAATATGGTCCGGATCATCGCCGGGACCCTGGTCGAGGTCGGGCTCGGCAGACGGAAGCCGGAGGAGCTTTTTGAAATTCTCAGGAGTGAAAGCCGCGCACGGGCCGGACATACCGCGCCTCCGCAGGGACTGTATCTGGCAGAGGTGTATTACAAAAATACGGAGAACATCACGCGCTGAGAAGTTCGTGTTTGAAACAATTTGTCTTGGCACAGAATCCGTGCGGCAATGGATCAGCAGTGAATACAGGCCGTTGAAAAAGGACGGTCGTTTGTGGTATACTACAAGGTACAAATAGAGGTCGACCGAGCAGGACAATGGGTCAGGAATATAGATACGGAAGGAGCAGGGGATGAGCGAAAGACCAAGCTGGGACGAATATTTTATGGAAATGGCGGTGCTTACTGCCAGGCGCTCGACTTGTATGCGCAGGCAGGTCGGTGCAGTGATTGTAAAGGACAGGCATATTATCGCGACCGGATATAACGGAGCGCCGCGCGGGATTGCCCATTGTGCGGATCGCGGCGGTTGTCTGCGGCAGAAGCTCGGAATCCCGTCGGGAGAGCGGCATGAGCTCTGTATGGCGCTTCATGCGGAACAGAACGCGATTATCCAGGCGGCGACGCTGGGGCAGAGCATTGAAGGAGCCTCGATTTATGTGACACATCAGCCGTGTGTGATCTGCGCGAAAATGATTATCAACGCCGGCATTCGGCGCATTGTCGTAAAAGAGGGGTATCCGGATGAACTGTCGGTGGATATTTTGGCAGAGGCCGGACTTCGGATTGTTATGTTGGGGGAGCATTAGAGGATAGAAATGAGTTTTTGGTTTGTTTTTTTGACAGCATTTATTTTATCAGTACTTTTTACACCGGCGGCGATCGCCATCGCACCGAAAATCGGTGCGATTGATATTCCAAAGGACGGCAGGCGGATGCACACAAAGCCGATCCCGCGCTTTGGCGGACTGGCGATCTTTATCGGAACAACGGCAGGGCTTCTTGCAACGGTGTTTTTTGCGATGCCGATGTATCACCGGTATTTTCTGGAGGCGTATCCGGGAGCGGAATTCTTGCCGCAGCCTGTTTCCAAGATGATCGGAGTGATCGCGGGAGGCGTGCTGATCTATATTCTCGGAGTGGTCGATGATCTGAAAGGACTGCCGGCAAAAGGAAAGCTGGCCGGTCAGATTGTATGCGCCGCCGTTGCTTATTACTTCGGTGTGCGGATAAACTTTGTAACGAATCATTTTTCACCGATGGAGGATCATATCTTTTTTGCGGGGGCGCTTTCGGCATTTTTAACGATTCTCTGGATTGTCGGCATTACCAATACCGTCAATCTGATCGACGGTCTTGACGGACTGGCCGCCGGCATCGCGGCAATCGCGTCACTGTGCCTTGCTTATACTGCGTATATTCACGGTGCGTATCTGACGGCATTCGCGATGTTGGCTCTGGCCGGCGGTGCGCTCGGCTTTCTGCCGTACAACTTCCATCCGGCGAAAATCTTTATGGGGGACGGCGGCTCCCTGTTTCTGGGTTATATGCTGGCGGTGCTTTCTATTGTCGGGCCGGTCAAAGGAGCAACCGTGCTGGCGATGATCGCGCCGGTGCTGGTGCTCGGTGTACCGATTTTCGATACAGGATTTGCGATCCTGCGCCGTATTGCCAACAAACGGCCCATTATGGAGGCGGATAAGGGCCACCTGCATCATCGACTGATGGCGGCCGGATTCGGGCAGAGAAGAACGGTGCTGTCGCTTTACGGAATCAGCGGGGTTATGGGACTTGCCGCCGTACTTTTTTCGAGAGATCTTTTTGTGGAAATGGGCGGGCTGGTTGCCATTGCCGCCATGTACATTTATATTTTCCTGACGGATGCGAATCATTGGAAGCTGTCGCTGAAGGCCGTTCCGGCAGATTCGGAGACGGGGGATGCCGGTGCGGCGGAGGGTACTGCGCCGGAAGCTGCGGTACTGAAAGGTGCGGATCCGGAGCAAGCGGTACCGGAAGAATCCGAGCCGATTATCACCGTGATGGAGTCGGACGGCTCCGACGACGAATAGCCCGCTTCCGACAAGCCGCCGCAGGCAAAGGCGGCGCACGAAACAGGTTCCGGCGGCGTGACGAGCAGGTTTCGGCAAGCCGAACCATAAAAAGAGACCGGGCGCAAAAAGAAAAAGCGTGCGGCGAAAACGAAACGACAGGAGTGGAGAAAGACAGAAAATGAAAGTACTTACAGTTTTCGGAACGAGACCGGAAGCGATCAAGATGGCGCCTCTGGTAAAGAAATTACAAGCAGAGGAAGGCATGGAGTCCGTGCTTTGTGTAACGGCGCAGCACCGGGAGATGCTCGATCAGGTTTTGACGCTTTTTGAGTTGACGCCGGACTACGATTTGAATATTATGAAACCAAACCAGACAATCAGCATGATTACCGCCAATGTGCTTTTAGGTCTGGATCCTATCATGGAAAAAGAGAAGCCGGATATCGTGCTGGTGCACGGTGACACGACGACCACCTTTGCTTCGGCGCTTTCGGCTTTTTATCATCAGGTCAGTGTGGGGCATGTCGAGGCGGGCCTCCGCACTTATGACAAATATTCTCCGTTCCCGGAGGAAATGAACCGTATTTTGACAGGGCATATCGCGGATCTGCATTTCGCACCGACGGAGCGCAACCGGGAAAATCTGCTCCGGGAAGGCGTCCGGGAGGAAGCCATTCATATTACGGGAAATACCGTGGTAGACGCTCTGCTGGAAGTGGCAGGGAAGCCGTATGAGTTTGAGGATGAAACCCTTGCGAAGCTGGATTTTGAGAACAAACGGGTCATCACGGTGACGTGTCACAGACGGGAAAATCTCGGAGAAAACATGGAGCACATCTTTGGAGCGATTCGGAAGATTGCAGATGAGTTTGAGGATGTCGAGATTGTATACCCGCTGCATCTGAATCCGAAGGTGCGCAGCATCGCGGGGCGTATCCTGACCGGAGCGGAAAACATCCATTTGATAGAACCGCTGGCTTATCAGCCGTTTGTTAATTTACAGGCGCGGTCTTTTCTGATCATCACCGAGTCCGGCGGCATGCAGGAGGAAGCGCCGTCTCTTGGGAAACCGGTGCTTGTCGTGCGAAAAGAAACAGAACGCCCGGAGGCGGTCGCGGCCGGTACCGTGAAACTGGCCGGGGTGGATCAGGAGACGATTTACCGTATGACAAAAGAACTCCTCACCGATCCGGCGGCCTACGCGAAAATGGCGCATGCGGTGAATCCGTACGGAGACGGGCATGCCTGCGAGCGAATTGTTGCGGCGCTGAAGAGGTGGAAAAAGGACTGAAACCGCGAAACCGCAAACAATAAAAAATGACACGCAAAAAACAGCAAACTTGTTTTACACAAAAATAAAAAAGGAACGACTTTTTTTCTCAAAACCGGAAAACACAGCGAAGGAATGTTTACGGCCGGAGAAAAGACGGGTATAATACAGGAAATTTCCGCAGAGCGAAGAGTGAGAAAATGCGGAAAGAACAGAAAGGAGGACGGGTTTGATTTATGCTGTCAGCGCGGCGGCGGGCTTCCTTTACGGAGCAGTGGTCGGCACATTGAAGTATTGGGCAATTTGGCGCAAGTTAGTTCGGGGAAACGGACAAGGATGCATCAAAGACAAAGGAATTTATTGGCGGATGTCCGTAAGCTCGCTGGTGAATATTTCGACGCTTCTTTTGTTGTTTGCGGTTCGAAAGAATCTGCCGCTTGATTTTACGGCGACAGCCATCAGCGCGGCAATCGGCCTGAGCGTTTTCGGACGCTGTTTCTCCATTAGGACTGTTCTGAAAAAAGAAGAGAGTGATGCGGAGATATGATAGAATCATTGCAGAAAATAGGGTTTACAAATGCAATGATTACGAGCGCGGGGATTACACTGGTTTTGTGCGTCATCGCCATCATTGGGAGCAGGCGCATTGAAACCATTCCGAACTCCAAGATTCAGAATGCCTTGGAAGCGGGAATCGAGAAACTGTATCATTTTTTCGAGGATATTATGGGCGAGTATGCCTGCAAACGGTATTTTCCGCTTGTGGCAACGCTTTTCATTTACATTCTGGTCTGCAACTATTCGGGGCTTCTTCCGATGTCCGGCCATTTACCGGGGCTTGCGGCGCCGACCAGTTCGTTTAATTTTCCGCTCGGGCTTGCGG
>CAKQWL010000009.1 GCA_934278965.1 uncultured Clostridia bacterium
ATTCCCGGCAGGTCTGCCGCAGGCGATTTTTACCGGCGGAAAGAATGGGACGGTTCCGCCGGCCGTTTCGGCAGAATCGGCGATTGTACTGGATGCGGAGGACGGGCGGGTGCTGTATGAAAAAAATCCGGATGCGGCAGCCTATCCGGCGAGTACAACGAAGATTATGACGACCATGCTGGCGATCGAAACGCTGGAATCGCTGCAAAGCCCGCCGGAACAGGAAATTTCGGTTCCGAAAGAGACGGTCGGGATTGAAGGATCTTCCATTTATCTTGCGGCGGGAGAAAAGGTGCGGATGATGGATCTTCTCTACGGAGCGATGCTACGCTCCGGAAATGACGCGGCAGAGACCCTTGCCGTCATTATCGGCGGGGATCGGGAGCATTTTATAACCATGATGAACGAGCGGGCGGCGGAAATCGGCTGCCGGAATACGCATTTTACGAATCCGAGCGGTCTGTTCGATAAAGAGCATTATACGACTGCCCGAGATATGGCGCTGATCTCGAGAGAGGCAATGAAAAATGAACTGTTCCGGGAAATTGCGGCAAGCCCGAGTTATACCGCGTCGCGTGCACCGGAGCGTTATAATTACTTTTACAATAAAAACAAGACCGTTCATCAATATGAAGGCGGAAACGGGATCAAGATCGGTTATACCAAGACCTCCGGCCGTACGCTTGCCGCATCGGCAAAGCGTGAGGACCGCCAGCTGATCTGCGTTGTAATGAATGCGCCGGATTGGTTTCAGGACGCGTATGCACTGATGGATTATTGTTTTGACAATAAATAGCATGTGCGGATGAGAAGCCGGTAGTGCGCCGTACGGTATGTGCGAGCAGCGGGTATCGGGCCGAAATGAAACCCTCCGGCGGGAACGACAAACGATGCGGGATCATATAATGGACGAAAGAAAGAAAACAAGGGGGTCCGGAATGGACGGAAATTATTATGACTGCATCGATTGCGGAACGGAAAACTGCCCGTGCAGTTTGGCGGAAACGGGGGACTGCGTCGTATGCAGCCGGCTCAGCGGAAAGGATTTCTGTGACTGCGATTGGAAAGGGGTCTGCATCTATAACGAATTTATACAAAACGGAAAGAAGGGCTGCGGGATACGCAGCGAACAGGAAATGCCGATCGTGCAGCGCAGTGTGTACGGAGAGGAAACGACCGTACTGGTTCTGGATTGCGGCAGAGGATTTGCACTGAAATGCCTGCGGCCGGGATCTTTCCTTTTTTTGAAAAAACCGGAGGACAATCATTTTTATAATATGCCGGTCTCGGTCCTTGCCGCGGATCCGGAAAAAGGGCTTGTTCACCTGGCCGTTCGAGCGTTTGCGGCCAAAAGCAAGCATGTTCTTGAAGAAGAAGAAAAACTGACGGTGCGCGGGGTGTACTCGAACGGCATTTTAGGTATAAAAAAGCTGATGGGAACGCGCGGCCGAATCGAACCGTCGCGGCGTATCATGATCATAACAAAGGGTCTTGGCTTTGCACCGGCCGCGCTCCTGACCTCCTGGATCGGCGGACGGGCACGGACGGACCTTTATATTGACGGAGATAAAATTGACGATCGGCTGATTCGGCGCTATCTGCCCGAAGGGATGAACGGCAGAACAGAAAAGGTGGACCTTCGCCGAGAATTTGCTTGCAAAGGAACAGAACGGATTTCGGAGAAATTTCGTCAAGGCGGTTATGATACACTGGTCGTATTGACATCGGATTATTACATTTCAGAAATGAAAAAGATCCTTCCGGTAGATGCCTGCAGCAATAATTTCCGGCTTTGCTGCGGAGAAGGGGTCTGCGGAGCTTGTTCGAGGATTGATGACCAAGGA
>CAKQWL010000010.1 GCA_934278965.1 uncultured Clostridia bacterium
CGGCGGCAAACATCACAACGCACTCAAAAATCTGCTGCTTGATCAGTTCCGTTATTTCCATTTGTTTCCCGCCTTATTTCAAAATTCGTTCCAGAAAACCTCCCTCTTCTTTTTTCTTCTTTTCCGTATAAACCGCGGAATTGATACTTCCGGTAATCACGGCCTTCCCCTCCGCAAGATCCAATTTTTGAATATGCAGATCCTGTCCCTTGACAGCAAGACCCCCCTGCGCAAGTGTGATCAGGATCATATCCGCGCTTGCGCTGTCCACATCGGAAACCGCTGTCACGGTGAGCTTTTCTCGATTATCCAGCACTAATGTGTGATTTTCCATAAAAAAGACCTCCCCTCATATAGTTCACTATATGAAAGGGAGGTACCTCAAATGCTTTTTATTCCGCTTATTCGATGTTCGGCGTTCCACGAGTCACCGCAGGAGAAAGCGACAGGACGATCCGCACCTTTGTTCCTCTGTTTTCGTGACTTGAAATCTCGATGCGGCCGCCGTGTTCTTCGACGATCTGTTTCGAAATAGAAAGTCCGAGCCCGGTGCCGCCCATCTGCCTGGAGCGCGCCTTGTCTACCCGGAAGAAGCGCTCAAACACCCGCGGCAGTTCTTCTTCCGGAATCCCGATGCCGTTATCCTCCACGATAATCTGCGCTTCCCTGCCCTGTACAACAAGGTCGATATCGATTCGTCCGCCCTCCTGTGTATAATTGATCGCGTTTGAAAGGACATTCAAAATGACCTGTTCGATCCGGTCTTTGTCCATGATCACAGCAACCCGGCGGTCTTCGTCGAAGAAGCAGTTCAGACTTTGATGCTTCGCCTGGGCCGTCAATTCCACCTTGCGCAGCGCAAGCTTCAGGAGTCGGATCAGGTCGCCCTCCTTCATGTTCCATTTTTCCTGATTATTCTCCATCCGCGACAGCTGCAGCAGATCCCGGACAAGCCGGTTCATCCGATCCGCCTCCGAATCGATGATCTCCAGGAAGTTTTCCGCGGTCTCCCGATCGTCCAGCGCCCCGTTGAGAAGCGTTTCCGTATAACTCTTGATCGTCGTCAGCGGGGTTTTGAGCTCATGCGAGACATTTGCCACAAAGTCCATCTGCATGTTCTCCAGCTTCATCCTCTGGGTAATGTCCTGCAGGATCATAATCAGGCCGACATCCTTTCCGTTTTCGTCCCGAAACCGATCATACCGAATATCGTAATAACGGCCGGCACTTTCAAAGACCTCACTCTCCGGCTCAAATTCACAGCGCTTCATCAAATTATCAATGGTCAGATCCGGATTCAGCCCCTGGATCAGATCATCGTAGGGCTCTGACGCAATATCGGCCTCCGTTACGCCCAGCATCGTTCTCGCAGCCTGATTGGCATGAATAATATTGCCGGACAAATCCACGGCAATCAATCCGTCTGTCATATGGCGCAGCACGGTCTCCAATTTATTTTTTTCCCCGGAAATCTCAGAAAGCATATCGTCAAGCTGTCTGCGCAGGTAGTTAAACATTTCTGCCAGCTGGCCGATCTCATCATCCGATTTTACACGGACCTCCTGTGAAAAGTCGCCCTCCGCCATTTTTTCCGCTTTTTCCGTTACATCTTTGATTGGTCCGGTAATGCTCTTTGAAATAACAAAACCCAGAATAAAGGTGACAAACAAAGCGATAAACATCGCCTTGACGAAAATCTCTTTGGACTGATCGATACTGTTCTCAAGCGCGGTGATATCCTCGCGAAGATAGAGCGCACCGATGATCTCCCCACTTGAGGACTCGATTGGAAAGGCCATATTGAGTACCGGGATCCGTGCGGTCTCTGAGTCGATGGTTTCGCTTGATTCCGCCATTTCTCCGGAAAAGGCCGTCAAAATAATATTGCAGTCGAGAAAATCCGCCGCACTTTTGCCGCGGTTGGCATTGCTTGCCGCCACGATATGAAAGGTTTCATCCACAACAAAGATTTCCTGTGAAAGTCCTTTTACCCAGGCATCTACGTTGGCCTGGATCTCCTCCGTGTGCTCGTTCAGCGGCGTATATTCCGCTAGCGATGTGATCAGTGTTCCGCCTCTGACGGTTCTTTCCATATTGTTCCGCGCGGAATCAATATAATACTCCTCCATGCGGCTCATCAAAAACACCCCCACAATCGTGGTGGCGATAAATACGAGTATGCAATAAATGAGTACGATTTTCCAGCGAATGCTGCTGTACTTTCTGCCGTGAATATTCATTCTGCAATTTCCTCCGTTTGCTCGCTTCAATTCTATCATGAATTCGGACACGACGCAATATTCCGTATGACAGCACGACAGCAGCACCGGGCTGTGCACAGCGTGCGGCGGATGCGGCGGGGGCCGCGGCGCGCTTCGGGATCCCGTGCAGAAAAAAACCTGTTCCGCAGCGTGACTGTGACACGCAGAACAGGCTATTTTGCTGTCTTAAAATTTTTTGCTCCTTACGGCCGGCGGAAATAATATCCGATCCCGCGCTTCGTTACGATGTACTTCGGATCGCTGGAATCGTCTTCGAGCTTTTCCCGAAGTCTCCGTACCGTCACATCTACCGTACGGATATCTCCGTAATACTCATATCCCCAGACCTCCTCCAAAAGCTGCTCTCTTGAAAAGACCTTGTTCTCTCTCTCCGCCAGATATTTCAGAAGCTCAAACTCCCGCAGGGTAAGCTCCAGCGGTATTCCGTTCTTTCGAACCTCATACCGGTTCATATCGATTTCCAGATTGCCGAAGTCC
>CAKQWL010000011.1 GCA_934278965.1 uncultured Clostridia bacterium
CGTATGGGTAGACGAGTGCTTCCGGAAAAGTCAATAAAAATTCGTCGGCGTGCGCCTGAAAGAGAAGAAAGTCGTCTTTCAGGCGTTTTTTGTAATCTTCGTCGCTTTCCCCGTATTTTTGGAGAATCGGCGCAGGACTTCCGGAGGCGTGGAGATCATAGCTGTGATTTTGGATCTCGAACCTGCCGGACAATTCCATTTCCCGCAGATGCTCCCAATTGAGGTGTGCGTAATATTCGTTTGTATCACGGATGGAACTGTATTGATCAGTGTATCGACCGACCGGAGCAATGACCGCTTTCATATCGTATTTCCGAAGCAGCGGGTAGGCGTAAAGATAATTGTTAAAATAACCATCGTCAAAGGTGAGCATGATCGGATTTTCCGGCAAAGATTTCCCGGAATCGATGTATTCGATCAAATCGTGAATGGTCACAGTTTCATAATGATGCTCTGAAAGATACTGAAGGTCGGATTCCAAAATAGAAGGATCAATGAAGTAAGTATTTTGGTACTGCGGAGAGGTCACAAGGGCATGGTACATTAAAATCGGCAAAATGATTTCGCCGCTTTCCTGCTCTTCGAGAGAATCGGATGTTGGAGCAAATATCTGCGCAGGAGACGGCAGAAAGGTTTCTGCCAGCCGGGAGCAGATCCCTGCGGCCAGAAGTGCGGCGGCGGAAAGAAGAAGGAAAAAGAAAAGCCGAACAATCCGCCCCAAATTTTTCACAGTTATTTTTTTTCGCAAGAAAGGAATCCCCCTTTTTAGAGTGTTTCGGATCATCAGCTAAATATATGATTTTTCAGGTTCGGATATGTTTTCAGGGAGAAGTGTGTTATACTGTAAGGGTGCCGCAGACGGATACGATCTCGGAAGAGAAAATCGCGCGGCCGAAAACACGGAAGAAATACAGCAGAAGCAGGAGAGGAGAAGTTCGAGTTGAAAGTAGCATTCCATACCCTCGGATGTAAAGTAAATCAATATGAAAGTGAAGCGCTGGCGGAGCGGTTTAAGGAAAAAGGAAACGATATTGTCGGTGAAAATGAGTTCGCCGATCTTTATATCATCAATACCTGTTCTGTCACATCCCTTGCGGATCGAAAATCCCGCCAGTATATTCGGCGTATGAAAAAAATTAATCCGGAGGCAGTCATCGCAGTGACTGGGTGCTATTCCCAGATTTCGCCGGAGGAAGTGGCCGGGGTGGAAGGCGTGAATATTGTTACGGGAACGAATGAAAAGAGCCGTCTTCCGGAGTTAGTGGATGAATATCTTGCCGGAGGCGGAGAACAGGTCATTTCTGTAAGGCCGCGGCGGGAGTTGACGGAGTATGATGAAATGGGAAGGATTACTTCCATGGAGTCTCGGACGAGAGCGTACATCAAGGTACAGGAAGGGTGCGACCGTTTTTGTTCCTACTGTATTATTCCTTACGCAAGGGGACCTGTCAGAAGCAGGAGTCCGAAAGAAATTACGGAAGAAGCAAGAGCCTTGATTGAAAAAGGGTTTAAGGAAATTATACTCACGGGGATTAATACAGCACTTTACGGCACAGAAAAAGGATTTTCGGAAAAATATCCGGAATGTGGTGACAAAACCGGAATAGAAATTATCATCCGCATGATCAGCGAAATCGACGGGGATTTTCGGATCCGCCTTTCGTCGCTGGAACCGACGGTGATCAACGTAGATTATGTGAAGGGATTATTTGCCTACGATAAGCTCTGCCATCATCTGCATCTGGCGCTTCAAAGTGGAAGCAGCCGCGTAATTTCGCTGATGAACCGGAATTATACAGCGGAAGAGTATGAGGAGATCTGCAGAACATTGAAAGAATTCGATCCGTATTACGGGATCAGTACCGATATTATTGCGGGATTTCCGGGCGAGACGGAAGAGGACTTCCGGGAAAGCCTTCGGATGATTGAGAAAGTCGGCTTCTGCAAAGTGCATGCCTTTAATTATTCTAAACGGCCCGGAACGGCGGCGGCAGAAATGAAAAACCACCTGGCGCCGGAGGTGAAGAGCAAACGAACAGCCGCACTGATCCAGGCCGGAAATGAGGCGGCGGAGAAATTTTTCCGACGCTGCATCGGCACACGCCGCCGCGTGCTTTTCGAGGAATTCGATGTTGAAGAGAATTTGTTTATCGGGTATACTGATAATTACATAAGAGTCTATGCAAGCGCAGACGGTGGGCATTCATACGCATTGAATGCGTTTTGCGATGTAACGCTGCTTGCGCCTTATAAGGATGGAATGAAAGGAGAATAGAAATGGCAGACTGTGTATTTTGCATGATCGCAAACAAAGAGATCCCTTCGACGGTTGCTTACGAAGATGATCGGATCATTTGCTTTCATGATCTTGAACCGCAGGCGCCGGTGCATGTTTTGATCATCCCGAAGAAGCACCTGGCTTCCCTGGATGATGTGACGCCGGAGGATGCGGAGCTTCTCGGATACATTATGACCAAAGTCAAGGATATCGCAAAGGATCTCGGACTCGAAAACGGTTACCGGCTCGTGAACAACTGCGGTGAGGACGGGATGCAGACGGTAAAGCATCTGCATTTTCATTTGCTCGGCAGGAGAAAGATGACATGGCCGCCGGGCTGATGGGAGAGGTCGGAGAATCCATGGAAAATACACTGGGGATCATGGGCGGTATGGGGCCGCTCGCGACGCAGTTGTTCTACCGGATGCTGATCGAGCATACAGTAGCGGAAAAGGACCAGGATCATGTCAATGTTCTGATTGTCGGGCATGCGACCATGCCGGATCGCACGCAGGCAATTCTGTCCGGAAATCCGCAGCCGGTTTACGAGAAACTGCATGAAGACATCAAGGCGCTTGAGGCGTACGGGTGTCGGGCGATTGCTGTCCCGTGCAATACATCGCATTATTTTCTGGACCGTATTGAAGAGGATTTGTCGATTCCGATCATCCATATGATTCGGGAAAGTGCAAAGGAAGCGGCAAAAACCTGCAGGGGAAGCCGCGTCGGAATTCTCGCGACGGACGGAACCATTCAGACAGAGCTGTACCAGAAGGCCTTGGCGGAGGAGGATATCCTTCCATATGTTCCTTCTCCGACGACACAGAGACTCGTGATGCATGAGATTTATGACTGTGTTAAAAACGGACGGCCGGCGGATCTGGATGCGTGGCGTGAAATCGACACGGAACTCCGCGAGGCCGGATGCAGGAAAGCGCTGCTCGCCTGTAC
>CAKQWL010000012.1 GCA_934278965.1 uncultured Clostridia bacterium
CTTCATTATGCGTACACCTCCTCAATTTTCTTTACTGCATCCGCAGTAAGGATCAGATTTGTGTGGTTGATGATTTCGTATACATTCATCGTACCTACGAGCGCGGTCCGGATGCCCGGGATATTCGCCGCGGATCTTACAACATTATCATCCTTCTCCGCTGTTACGATGAGCGCCTTCTTCTCTGCCTTGACATTTTCAAGAACCTTGATCATTTCCTTTGTCTTCGGAGCTTCAAATGTCAGAGTGTCGAGCACGATGATTTCCTTTTCCTCCGCTTTCGAGGAAAGTGCGGACAGCATTGCGAGTCTCTTCACTTTCTTCGGCACCGTGTATCTGTAATCTCTCGGCTTCGGAGCGAATACGATACCGCCGCCTACCTGTGAAGGATCGGTGGAGCTTCCCTGTCTGTGACGGCCTGTTCCCTTCTGTCTGAAAGGCTTTCTTCCGCCTCCTCTTACTTCGCCTCTGTTCTTTGCGGACTGTGTTCCCTGTCTCTGGTTCGCCAGGTAATTCTTTACTACTGCGTGAACAGCATACTGATTCGGAGTGATTCCGAACACCGCGTCGGCAAGTTCGATCGTACCAACTTCCGCACCGCTCATATTAAGCATTTTTACTGTTGCCATTTTGTACTTCCTCCCTTCCCGGCCTTATTTGTCCTGACCTTTTACTGCGTACTGGATACGGAGAAGGCCGCCTTTGCCGCCCGGCACCGCTCCCTTTACGAGCATGAGGTTTCTGTCTTCGATAACTTTTACGAGGACCACATTCTGAACCGTTACGGTCTCGCGGCCCATTCTTCCCGGTCCTTTGTTGCCCTTGAATACTCTTGACGGATAAGTACCGGCCGCAAGCGCACCTGCAAGTCTCTTGTGCTTGGAACCGTGCGTCATAGGGCCTCTGTGATGTCCGTGTCTCTTGATATTACCCTGCGTGCCCTTTCCTTTGGAAACGCCCGTTACATCGAGCTTCTTTCCGATTTCGAAATCAGCAACGGTGATAACCTGTCCGATCTCATATGTGTCGCCCTCGTCCGGTGTGAACTCGGCAAGGTGCTTCTTCACCGGAACACCCGCTTTCGCAAAATGTCCTGTGAGAGGCTTGTTCACTCTCTGCGGCTTTGCGTCTTCAAAACCGATCTGCACCGCATCATAGCCGTCATTTTCCGTCGTCTTGATCTGTGTAACGACCTCCGGACCGGCTTCGATTACGGTTACCGGAATCACTTCTCCGGCTTCGGAGAAAATCTGTGTCATTCCGATTTTCTTTCCCAAAATCATTTTCATATTCCTGTTCTCCTTTTCTCTTACAGCGGATCCCGCGCGAACGCCGAAGCGCCTCCGCCGGATCATTCTAAGGGGAGTACCCTTATTCTGTCTTGTGATGTTTCTGCACTACAGCTTGATTTCGATATCAACGCCTGCAGGCAGATCAAGCTTTGTCAACGCGTCCGTTGTCTTCGGTGTTGCGTTCGTGATGTCGATCAGTCTCTTGTGAGTTCTCTGCTCGAACTGCTCACGGCTGTCCTTGTACTTGTGGACCGCTCTCAGGATCGTAACCACTTCCTTCTCGGTCGGAAGCGGAATCGGTCCCGATACATCCGCGCCGGTCTTCTTCGCTGTCTCTACGATCTTCGCTGCGGAAGCATCCAGAAGCGCGTGATCATAAGCTCTGAGTTTGATTCTGATTTTCTGTAATTCGCTCATTTCGTTCCTCCTGTTTTTTGTACTGTTTTCGCTATTCTCGCACAAGGGGTTCTGTTTCCTGCCGTGCAACTCTTTCGGCGAAACCTCCGTTTTTCAACGCGTACGCGGTTTTTTCATCCCGCGTTCTGCTTTTAACACGCTTCCGTGTGTTTCCATGTCTCGCACACAAACGAAAAAACGGCGAATCCCTTCGCC
This sequence comes from uncultured Clostridia bacterium, assembly GCA_934278965.1. Classification (GTDB taxonomy): domain Bacteria; phylum Bacillota; class Clostridia; order Peptostreptococcales; family Anaerovoracaceae; genus QAKD01. The sequence continues at coordinate 1,905 of CAKQWL010000012.1, forward strand.
CCCGTCAAGCAGGGACAATTCTCGGCGGAAATTACCTGATAGCTCAGCAACTTCCCGCTTCATCGCCTAAAGCAGACCCTATAATGTTACACTATATTCCAAAAGAATGCAAGTATTTTTTCGAAAAAAGATCCCGCGTTTTTTCTTCCTTAATACAGTTTCCCATCCAGTGTTTTCAATGCTTTTCGAGCTATATGCCAGCACACGCATCCCGGTGTTTCATTTTTGCGGTTGATTTCGCTTTTCAAGCGCAGCCGGCATCCCGGCCGCACCGCCGTTTTTCCGACCGGAATACGGAAGGAATAACAAAAGCCCCAAAATCCGCATTCCGCGAATTCCGGGGCATTCCACCTTTTATCGTTTATTTTTCATCCTGATGATAGTGAACATGCAGCAGTTCATGATTCCTGCCTTTGACAATTTCATCAAATACATAAAGTGTCTCCGGATTTCTGCTGGAGTACTTCACGCTCATGTCATTATCCGTGCGGTAAAGCGCTTTTGCACGCTTGTCCTTTCTCGGGTTCAGCGCAAACGGCTGTCCCGCGCCGCCGATACAGCCTTCCGGGCATGCCATCACTTCCACGATATCGTAATAAACTTCTCCGCTGTCCATTTTCTGAATCAGCTCCTCCGCTGCCGCAAGACCGTGTACCACCGCGATGCGGACATCCTTACCATCCACCTGAATGATCGCTTCCTTCATGCTGGCCTTTCCGCGGACACCGATATCGCGCATTTCTTTTACATGCGCAGTTGTTTTTTCACTGGAGCACTCCCGGATCACCGCCTCCGCGACACCGCCTGTTACGCCGAAGATCACACCGGCACCGGAACCGCCCATATCAAACGGCGCATCCAGGAACTCTTCTTCAATGTGCGCAAAATCAATTCCGGCATTTTTGATCATATTCGCCAGTTCCTGCGTCGTCAAAGAAAGCTCGATAATACGCTTGCCGTTCTCCTTGCGGAACTCCGGTCTCGCCGCCTCATATTTTTTCGCGGTGCAAGGCATGATCGCAACCGAGATCAGCTCTCTTTCATCGTCCTTTCCGTAAAGCTCATCAATGACCGATCCGAACATCTGCATCGGTGATTTGCAGCTGGAAATATTTTTATTGATCAATTCCGGATGCTTTGTCTCCGCATAACGGATCCACGCCGGGCAGCAGGAGGTAAACATCGGGAAAGGTCCGCCCGCAGCGACTCTTTCCAAAAATTCTCCAGCTTCCTCTACAACGGTCATATCCGCGCTGACAACGGTATCGAAGACCTTGTCCACGCCCATCATTTTGAGCGCCTTGACGATCTTCCCCATGACATTCGTGCCCTCCGGAAGGCCGAACTGTTCTCCGAGTGCCACGCGCACAGCCGGTGCAATCTGTACCACAACGCGCTTCGTCGGATCCGAAAGATACTTCCACATCCCATCGGTGTCATCCTTTCCCGTAATCGCGCCGGTCGGACATACCGCCGCGCACTGACCGCAGTTCACGCAGTTTGTTTCCACAATATTTCTGTCAAATGCCGGCATGACACGCATCTTGGAACCGCGATATGCGAAATCCAGGATTCCGATTCCCTGCTTTTCCTGGCACACACGGACACAGTCTCCGCAGAGAATACACTTGTTCGGATCGCGCACGATACTTGTGCTGCTCGTATCCAACGGCTTTTCCTCACGGTGATCGGCAAAGCGAACCGTCCGGACGCCGTAGCGAAGCGCCAGCTCCTGCAGCCGGCACGCGCCGCTCTTGTCGCAAGTCGTACAATCTCTGCAGTGCGCCGCCAAAAGAAGCTCCAAAATCATTCTGCGGTGCTTGATCAAAGCCGGCGTATTCGTCTTGATCTTCATCCCGTCGCGAGGGAGCGTCGAACATGCCGCTTCAAATCCGCCCTTTTCGTTTTCTACCATGCACATACGGCAGGCACCGTATGTCGAAAGCTCCGAATAATAGCAGAGTGTCGGGAGCTCAATGCCGACCTTCCGCGTTACTTCGAGAATATTCTTTTCATTTTCAAACTCGACCTTCATATTGTCGATGTACATATAACCCATTTTCGCTGCCCCTCCTTATTCGCAAATTACCGCGCCGAAATTGCAGCTTGCCTGACACGCGCCGCACTTGATGCACTTTGCCGGATCGATCACGAACGGACTCTTCACTTCGCCGCTGATTGCTCCTACAGGGCATTTCCGCGAGCAGAGTGAGCATCCCTTACATTTTTCCGGATCGATCTTGAATGTTTTGAGTGCACTGCATACGCCGGCCGGACATTTCTTGTCCACGACATGCGCAATATACTCATTTCTGAAATATTTGAGTGTCGAAAGCACCGGGTTCGCCGCTGTTTTTCCAAGGCCGCAAAGCGCCGTCTTGGAAACGGTATCCGCCAATTCCTCCAGAAGGTCAATATCTTCCATCGTCCCGTTGCCGGCAACGATTCTCTCCAGGATTTCCCGCATGCGTTTTGTTCCTTCACGGCATGGCACGCACTTTCCGCAGGATTCATTCTGTGTGAAATTCATAAAGAAACGCGCAACTTCCACCATGCAGGTATGCTCGTCCATCACGACAAGACCGCCGGAACCGATCATCGCTCCTACCTTTTTCAGGGAATCGAAGTCCAGTACAAAATCCAGCTGATCTTCCCCGAAGGTCAGACATCCGCCGGAAGGTCCTCCGATCTGAACCGCCTTGAATTTTTCATCATTCTTAATGCCGCCGCCGATATCGAAGATGATCTCCCGCAGAGTTGCACCCATCGGGATTTCCACAAGACCTGTATTCTTGACATTTCCGGTGATCGCAAACGCTTTCGTTCCCGGGCTGGTCTCCGTTCCGATCGAACGATACCAGTCCACACCGTGCGAAATGATCAAAGGAACATTCGCGAAAGTTTCAACATTGTTCAGTACCGTCGGTTTACCGAACAGTCCCGCCTCTACCGTACGAGGCGGCTTTACGCGCGGCATTCCGCGGTCGCCCTCGATCGACGCCGTCAGCGCACTTCCTTCTCCGCATACAAAAGCACCGGCACCCTGGTTGATATGCATCCGGAAAGAGAAGCCTGTTCCGAGCATGCTGTCTCCGAGAATTCCGTATGCCTCCGCCTCTTCGATTGCACGCTTCAGTCTCTTCACAGCCAGCGGATACTCTGCCCGAACATACATGTATCCATCATGCGCGTCCGCTGCAAGTCCTGCGATCATCATGCCTTCAAGCATCCGGTGCGGATTTCCCTCCATGATGCTTCGATCCATGAACGCACCCGGGTCCCCTTCATCGCCGTTGCAGACGATATAACGGATCGGCTCCTTCTGCTTTCTTACCTGACTCCACTTCTTGCCGGCCGGATAACCGCCGCCGCCGCGTCCGCGCAGTCCGGAGCGTTCGATTTCATCACAGATTTCTTCACCGGTCATTTCAAATAAAGCACGCTCCAGTGCCTCATATCCGCCCTCCGCGATGTACTCCCGGATGGAATCCGCGTCGATCTGTCCGCACTGACCGAGAACAATTCGTGTCTGCTTTTCATAGAACGGAATATCAAACTGCTTCTCGTAGGTCTTTCCGTTCTGCTGGAAAAAGAGTCTTTCCACCGTTTCCCCGTGCATGACCGTCTTTTCCACGATTTCTTCACAATCCGAAACGGAGACCTTCAAATAAAGCCAGCCCATCGGCTCAATCTTTACAAGCGGTCCCATCTCGCAGAATCCGTGACATCCGCTCTTTTTTACGCCGATCGAATCATGATCTACTTCTTCTTCCAGCTCGATACTGACCGGCAGACCTTTTTCATTACAAATATCAATCAATCTCTGATATACATCCAGACTTCCGCCTGCTACGCAGCCGGTTCCCGCACAGACCAGGATGCGGATCTTCTGGGCGGAAAGCGCTTCCCTGCAATTTTTCCGGAGCGCATTCAATTCTTCTCTTGTTTTTACTAACACTCTACCTTGCCCTCCTTGATATCGCTGATCAGCTGCTCTGCCTTCTCCGGTGTCATTGACGGAAAGACCTTATCATTTACCGTCAGCACCGGCGCGAGACCGCAGGCACCAAGACATGATACCGTTTCCACCGTGAACAGCATATCGTCCGTCGTCGGTTTTTCCTCACTGAGGCCCAGGATTTCGCGTACCTTCGTCAAAATCGGAATCGATTTCCGAACATGACATGCCGTACCGTCACAAATTTTAATGACATACTGCCCCTTCGCATTCAGTGAAAAGTTCTCGTAAAAGGTCGCTACGGAGAAAACCTTTGCAACACTGATGC
>CAKQWL010000013.1 GCA_934278965.1 uncultured Clostridia bacterium
ACATTAGCGATCGAACTCAATAAAATAATAATAAGGAAAATCGGCGCTACATATTTGATGACAACATTGAACATCTTTTTCCGGCCAAACTTCGAAGAATGTTCCACTTCCTTCGCGAAGCGCTCTCTTCCCACCACCTTGAAGACCAGGATGCAGGTTGCCAGCGCCGCGATCGGCATCATGACAGAATTGGAAAGGAAATCGAAGAAATCCAGGAATCCCATGCCAAAAATCAGAACGGAATCTAAAAGATTAAATCCGAATGCGGAAAGGGATCCGAGCACCAGGATCACCAGGATCATCATCAAAATGCATTTTCCTCGCTTCCATCCTGTCTGGTCCGCAAAAACCGCAACACCCGCTTCCATCAGCGAAATCGAGCTTGTGAGCGCTGCGAAAAATACCAGCACAAAGAAAAGTACTCCCATCAGATTTGCTGCGCCCATGCTGGCAAATACCTTCGGAAGGGTGATGAACATCAGAGACGGTCCTGCCTGCAAAGCTTCACTGTCTCCGCCCGAAAAAGCGAATACCGCAGGGATGATCATCAACCCCGCCAGAATCGCAATGCCGGTATCAAAGACTTCCACCTGTGCGGTGGATTTCTCCAAATCGACATCCCGTCCGATGTAAGAGCCGTATGTATAAAGGATTCCCATCGCAATGGACAAGGAGAAGAACATCTGCCCCATTGCCGCAACGACCGTCATCACGGAGAAATTGCGGAAGTTCGGAATGAAGAAATACTTTACACCGGCCATCGCCCCCGGTCTTGTCATCGAATAAATCGAAATACAGATTGCCAGGACAACCAAAATCGGCATCATGATCTTAGAGACGCGCTCTACACCGTGCTCCACGCCTCCTGCTACCGCAAGCGCCGTAAGTCCCGCAAAAATGATAAACCAAAACTCCATACCACCGGCCTGCGTAGTAAATTCACCAAAATACTGGCCGTTCGCCATGAGCTGCGCATTGCCTTTTACATACTCTACCAGATATTTCATTACCCATCCGCCGATTACGCAATAATACGGCACGATAATCATCGGAACGATGGAATTGATCCACCCGCCGACCTTAAGCCACGGACTCTTTCCGAAGCTTGTAAAAGCACCGACCGGACTCTTTTTGGTCATCCGTCCTAAGGTCGTTTCCGCCATAATCATTGCATACCCGAAAGTCAATACAAGGATCAGATACACCAGGAGAAAAGCACCGCCGCCGTACTTTGCCGCAAGGTACGGGAATCTCCAGATATTTCCGAGCCCCACAGCCGATCCCGCTACCGCGAGCACATAGCCGATCCCGCCGGAAAAACTGCCGCGCTCCGCTCCGGACGCGCCATTTTTCTTTTGTTTTTTCTGCATAATTTCCTCTTCTTTCTGTTGTAAAACTCTTTTTTATGATTCCGTAGTTTTTATTTCTCGGCGCGCCTGATCCATTGTTTTTTGTGTTTTGAACCAAACACACGAGACTACCATTATATCATCTAAACACAGGCCGCGTCAACGCGCAATTCCGGTCATCCGCCTCCCCTTGAGGTCCCTTTCCT
>CAKQWL010000014.1 GCA_934278965.1 uncultured Clostridia bacterium
TCCTGATACTGCTTTTTGATCTCGGTGTACTGCTGCATCATCGGTGAAAGTGCCATCTTCTCCTCCTCTTACCGATGTCCTTCCGCCTTATATCTCTCAAGCCCCAGCCGAATCAGCTCGACGGCTCTCACGAGGTCTTCCTCTTTGAGGATATACGCGATTCGAATCTCACTTTTCCCAAGTCCCGGTGTCGCATAAAAGCCTTCCGCCGGCGCATACATCACGGTTTCGCCTTGATCATCAAACTTCGTTAAAAGCCACATCAGAAAATCATCCGCACTCTCCACCGGAAGCTTTGCCATGATATAAAAAGCACCTCCCGGCTTGCGGCACACGATCCCCGGAATTTTCATCAGTTCCCGATACACACAGTCTCTTCTCTTTTCGTACTCCACGCGCACTTCATCGAAATATTCTCCCGGAAGCGCATAAAGTGCCGCCGCACCGACCATTTCAAGCGTCGGACAGCAAAGACGCCCCTGCGCGATCTTCAGCAGACCTTCCTGCAACGCCTCGTTTTTGGTCGCCGCGAAGCCGATCCTGGCACCGCAGGCTGAAAAGCGTTTCGAAACGGAATCGACGATAACAAGACGGTCACGGATGTCCGGAACGGATGCGAAGGTGCTCATTTTGCCGCCGTCGTAAACAAATTCCCGATAGACCTCATCCGCCACAATCCAAAGGTCATGTTTTACGGCGAAATCACAGATCACCTTCATATCCTGCTCGGATAAAATCGAACCGGTCGGGTTTCCCGGATTTACAATTGCAATCGCACGGCATCGCCCATTCCACGCCGCTTCTAATTTCTCTGCGTCCGCATAAAAATACCCTTCTTCCGGTGTCGTTGTGATCGGGGCGATCTTTCCGCCCGCCGAAGAAATAAAGGTATGATAATTGGTATAAAACGGCTCTGCCATCAAAACCTCATCACCCGGATCAAGAAGGCACGCAAATACCATCTGAAGTGCTTCTGAACCTCCGTTCGTGATCAGGATATCCTTCTCTTTAAAGCTTGCTCCCAGCCGCTCAAAATACCGGATGATCGAATCGATCAGGGTCAAATCACCCCCGGATTCTGCGTAGGCCAACACATTTTCGTCAAATTTCCGGATCGCGTCCAGGAACGCCGGCGGCGTACTGATATCCGGCTGTCCAATATTCAAATGATAAACCTTTTTTCCCGCTTTCTTGGCATCGAACGCATACCCATTAAACTTTCGGATCGGTGAAAACTGCATCGACATCACATTATTTGATAACTTCATAAGTTCGTGCCCTCCTTTTTATTTCGTTCTTTCTTATTTCTTTCTTATTTTCATTCGCGCTTTTCATTCGCTTTTTCTGATCTTACCGCTCCAGTGCCTTATGTGATAAGGCTACGACCCTTTGAATGTCCTCCTCCCCGAAGGCCTTCTCCTCTGCCGCTTTTTCCGTTTTGAGATACATCAGGTACTCAATGTTGCCTTTCGCACCCGTAATCGGTGAAAAAGTTACTCCGAAAACCTCCAGCCCGTTTTCCCGTCCGTAAGCCGCAACATTGCGCAGCACTTCCTGATGAACGCGCTTCTCCCGAACAATCCCGTTTTTTCCGACCTGCTCCCGACCGGCTTC
>CAKQWL010000015.1 GCA_934278965.1 uncultured Clostridia bacterium
CTCGGAACCAACGCCCCATTCGGCCAAAAGGGAGGGGCTTATATCGCAGCTGCTGTCGGTATAAATCATATAGGGCTTCATAGCAAATGTCTCCATTTCGAAAGATTTGATGCTTTTAGTATAAGAAAAGAAGTCACCGTATGCAATCTAACTCCGCGAAAGAAAGATATACCGTCTCTCGAAGGTGAAGTAGAGCATAAAACGGTGATTCTACCGCCGGTAGAGAATTGAAAAATGGGCTTTCTTCTTGGGAAAAAGTGTGATATAATAAAAGTGAAGTACATTTTTGAGGTGTTGTAACGATGGACGAAATTAAACAAACAGTAGCAAAAAATATTATACGGCTCCGGCACGCGCAGGGGATGACGCAGATGGAGCTGGCGGAAAAGTTAAATTATTCCGATAAGGCCGTGTCAAAGTGGGAGCGGGGTGATTCGCTGCCGGATGTGACGGTGCTGAAGAATATCGCCGACTTATTCCAGGTTAAAATTGATGATCTGATTACGGATAGCGGGGAGGAAAGCCCGGAGCCGCTGCCGAAGGATAGCCGGAAGCTGCGCAACCATGGCTTCATTACCGGCATGAGCATTCTGCTGGTCTGGCTTCTGGCGACGTTAGCCTATGTGCTCATTGACCTGATCTGGCCCGGAACGAAAAATCACTGGCTGGCCTTTGTCTGTGCCGTGCCGGTATCCATGATTGTATGGCTGGTCTTTAACTCCATCTGGTTTAATGTGCGCCGCAATTTCCTGATTATTTCCCTGCTGATGTGGTCGATCTTCGCTACGCTTTGCATTGCATTTCAGCCCTACGGATTTAACATATGGCTGATTTTGGCAGTGGGCGTGCCCGGACAGGCAATCATTTGCCTTTGGTCCCGCATCCGCGGCAAAAAGGCCTGACGGAAACGAACGGTATAGAACGAAGCGAAAGGGTGTAGAATTCGTAAAAAGCGATTCTACACCCTCTTTTTATTGAAGAGATAGACGGCGGAGGCAAAGGAGATACAGTCGAAGCGAGGGTAGGTTGAGATCGAAGACAAGGTGTGGTATGATCGATTTGTCACAAAGCAGTGAATCTGAACAGGGAGGCTATGTAAGCAATGAACAGACAATATATCTTATCCTGTGAATCTACGGTGGATCTTCCTTACAGCTATGTCAGCGGAAGAGACATTCCGGTATTATTTTATTCCTATACGGTGGACGGCGTTTCTTATACGGATGATATGCTGCGCGATCCGGAGGCGCTGCCGCGGTTTTATCAGTTTTTGGGTGAAGGCAAGCTGCCGTCAACATCGCAGATCAACGAATTTGAATATGAAAGCTTTTTTGATGCGCTGCTGCAGAAGGGAGATGTGCTGCACATTGTCTTCGGGTCCGGCATGACCAATTCCATTGTCAATGCGGAGGCTGCGGCGGAGACCGTGCGCTCGCGCTATCCGAACCGGAAGCTCATTCTGATCGATTCCCTGTGTAGCTCGTCCGGATACGGGCTGCTGGTGGATGATGCCGCCGACCGCCGGGATGCCGGAGAGAGAATCGAGGAAACAGCGGCCTGGGTTTTGGCTAACCGAAAAAAGGTGCATCACCAGTTTTACAGCACCGATCTGAAATTTTTCCGCCGCAGCGGGCGTATGTCCGGAC
>CAKQWL010000016.1 GCA_934278965.1 uncultured Clostridia bacterium
GTCTCCCTTTTTTCGGAAAACCGGGCACTTCTGCCGCGTTTCTTCTTTTTTAATTTTATGCTTTCTGCTCCGCGAAAGTATCGTAGATAATCCGGATGGCTTTTTCGAAATTACGGTTTGCGACTCCGATGATAATATTCATCTCCGATGCTCCCTGATCGATCATACGGATATTGACGCCGCCTTCCGCCAGCGCCGTCAAAAGCCGGGCGGAGGTCCCCCTGCGTCCGGACATGCCGTGTCCCACAGTGGCAATCAGGGACATGTCTTCAAAGACCTCGATGGTTTCCGGCTGAAGCTTTCTTTTGATTTCATCCACAATCTCGTCGATTTTGCCCTCGACCGCTTTTTTGCTGACCACCACGGAAAGGTTATCAATTCCGGACGGGATATGCTCCGCCACCACATCATAATCCTCCAAAATGGTCAGAAGCTTCCTTAAAAAGCCCTTTTCGGACGCCATTCTGTTCTTGTAAATCGCGATAACGTCAAAATCCTTCGTTCCCGCAATGCCCGTCACAATCTGATCATCCTGATCCTTTCCGTCCGTAATCATCGTTCCCGCGTCATCCGGCAGGTTCGTATTGCGGATATTGATCGGGATATTGGCCAGCCGTGCCGGATAAACCGCGTCCTCATGCAGCACGGATGCGCCCATATAGGAAAGCTCCCGAAGCTCTCTGTAAGAAATCTTCGAAATCGCCTTTGCCTCCGGCACAATCCTCGGATCGGCCATCAGAAAGCCGGAAACATCCGTCCAGTTTTCATAAACATCCGCATGGACTGCCCGCGCAACCAGCGCTCCCGTAATGTCCGAACCGCCTCTGGAAAAAGTTTTGATTTTTCCGTCCGGTGTCGTTCCGTAAAATCCCGGAAGTACAGCCCGATCATGCTTTGCCAGCTCCGCCGCGAGCGCATCGTTTGTCTCCTCGAGAAGCAGTTCTCCCTTGGCATTGAAAAGAATAATGCCTTCTGTATCTACAAAATCATACCCTAAGAAAGCCGCAATGACCAGCGCGTTCAGGTATTCTCCGCGGCTTGCGATATAATCCGAGGAAGCTCCCTTCTGAAGATTTTCGCGAATCCGCTCAAATTCCGGCAGCAAATCCACCGTCACGCCGAGATTGATCGCCATTGCCATATATCGGTCACAAATGACCTGAAACACCTGCTCATACGGCAGATGATTCTCAATATGCGCCTTACATAGATATAAAAGATCCGTCACCTTGACATCGCCCTCATACCGCTTTCCTGGAGCAGATACAACGATATATTTCCGGTCCGGGTCCGCCATGATAATCTTCTTTGTCTTTGTCAGCTGAATCCCGTCCGCCAGGGACGACCCTCCGAATTTTGCTACTTTGAGTCCCATTCCGTTTCTACCTCATTTCTTTGACTTTTGAGCCGAAATACACCTTTAAAAATACATATCTCTGATTGAATAATACTTTATTATATTCTATCCGAGCCCTACGCGCAAGAAAAACCCCGCAAAAATATAATAAAAAGAGCTGCGGGGCTATGCCTCGCAGCTCTCCTTATTTCCTTTCAGTTAAGCAATGTTCTTCAAATAGCGTGCCAGCATCGCTGCAACCTGCGCGCGCTCAGCGCTCGCGGCCGGAGCCACGCGGTTGTTACCAACGCCGCTGATGATGCTGTTCTGCGTCGCCCAGAGTACCGCAACCTGCGCGTAATCGCTGACCCCATCCGCGTCACTGAAGCCCAGTGCGCCGTCAACCACAGGGGCACCGGCAAAACGCCAGAGCAGGGTCGCCAGCTGCTCACGGGTAACAGCAGTCATCGGGTTCGTGCCGTCCGAAATGCTGTTCTTCATCGCCCATTCGTTGCCCTTGTCATACCAGTTTACGCCGCCGTTCGTGTC
>CAKQWL010000017.1 GCA_934278965.1 uncultured Clostridia bacterium
ACATTATCCGATAAAGAGCAGCGGGAGGTCGTTGCATTCACCGTGAAAAAAGCAAACGGCCGCGTCCCGGTCATCGCCGGAAGCGGCAGCAACGACACGCGTCATGCCGCAGAGCTTGCCGAATCACTGGAGGACGCCGGCGCTGACGGACTCCTGGTCGTAACGCCGTACTACAACAAATGCAGTGAAAGCGGAATGATCCGGCATTACGAAACGATTGCGGATTCGGTATCGATTCCGATGATTCTTTACTCCGTTGCCGGAAGGACCGGTGTTCATATCACTCCGAAAGTCGTAAGTGAATTGGCACAGCATCCTCATATCTGCGGCATCAAGGAAGCGAGCGGGAATATCGCACAGGTTGTAGAGATTGCCCGCTTCCTCTCAGAGGATTTTGCCATGTATTCCGGGAATGACGAGAGTACCGTTCCGCTGATGTCCGTAGGTGCACTCGGTGTAATCACCACGACCGGTAATGTTATTCCGAAGGATATGCATCAGATGACGCAGGCCTGGCTCCGCGGAAATGTCAAAGAAGCCTGCCGGATGCAGCTTTCCATGAAACCTCTGATTGACGCCATGTTCTGTGAGGTAAATCCAATCCCGGTTAAAGCGGCACTCAATATCATGGGCAAAATCCAAAGGGAATACCGTCTTCCTCTCTGTGATCCGAGCAATCAGAGCCTCTTTCGGATCATGTGCGCGCTTCGTGACTACGGCATTATCCGCGAAAGTCTCTAATCGGTACAAATTAAAAACACCATACGAATCACTCGTATGGTGTTTTCTCTATTCATGCTTGAATCATCTTGCTGCGCCTACGCCTCGGAAGCAACAACTTCCTTGCCGTCGTAGTAATTGCAATTCGGGCAAACTCTGTGCGGAAGCTTCGGCTCGTGGCACTGCGGACAAATGGATACTCCCGGTGCTGCCATTTTCATGTTCGGGGATCTTCTCTTGTCTCTTCTAGCTTTTGATGTTTTCCTCTTTGGAACTGCCATTTTTACACCTCCTTACTTTGCTCTTTCTATGGTGAATTAAATCGTATTCGAATCACAACATTCAAATTATATATGAATCCTGCGGTGATTGTCAACTACTATTTTAATTTTCTTACGATGTTGTAAGTATCTCTTGCAATCATCAGTTCTTCGTTCGTCGGAATCATGAGAACCTTAACTCTCGAATCGTCTCTCGAAATGATGGCTTCCTTTCCTCTTACCTTTTTCTTTACAAGATCCAGCTTAATGCCGAGGTTTCCGTGATCGATGCAGATAATGTCTCTCATCGCAATACCGTTTTCTCCGAGACCGGCTGTGAAGACGATCGCGTCAACGCCGTTCATTTCGGCAATGTAAGCACCGATATAGAATCTTACCTTGTGCGCGAAAACTTTCAGCGCGAGCTGCGCTCTTTCATTTCCGTCCGCGGCAGCTTCTTCTACATCGCGGAAATCGCTGGATACACCGGAAATTCCGAGAATTCCGGACTTCTTATTGAGGATCTCATTTGCTTCACCCTGCTTGAGGTGCTCTTTTTCACGGATAAAGGTAACGATCGCCGGGTCGATATCACCGCAGCGTGTTCCCATAACAAGACCCTCAAGCGGTGTAAATCCCATCGATGTATCGATACACTTTCCTCTCTTGATCGCGGATACCGAAGCACCGTTTCCGAGATGGCAGGTGATCAGTTTCAAATCTTCAATGTCAACATTGAGAATATCCGCAGCTCTCTCCGCAACATAGCGGTGGCTTGTTCCGTGGAAGCCGTATCTCCGGATTCCGTGTTTCTGATAATACTCGTAAGGAATCGCGTAAATATAGGATTCAGGAGGCATTGTCTGGTGGAAAGCTGTATCGAATACGCCAACCATCGGTGTATTCGGCATCAGCTGCTCGCAGGCATCGATTCCGAGAAGGTTCGGCGGATTGTGAAGCGGTGCGAGCTCGATACACTCTGTCAGCGCCTTCTTGACATCCTCTGTAATCAGCACGGAAGAAGCGAACTTCTCGCCGGCATGTACAACTCTGTGGCCGACCGCTCCGATCTCATCCATCGACTTAACGACACCGTGATCCGGATCTGTCACAGCCGCAAGAACATGACCGATCGCATCCTTATGGCTCTGCATCGGTGTTTCAAGCTTAAACTTGTCCATTCCCGTCTTCTCATGTGTAATGACAGAACCGTCCATGCCGATTCTCTCAACGAGTCCTTTGCAGAGCAGTTCCTCGGTTCTCATGTCGAGCACCTGATACTTCAGGGAAGAACTGCCGCAGTTGATTACCAAAACTTTCATTTGATCTTATCCTCCATTATTGTTTATCTTCAAATTTTATGGCACAAATAAATACCTCGAACATTTCTATTATACTTGAATCCTTTTATTTTTCAAGTGCTTTCAACCTAAAAATGGCTTTTTTACAAAATCCGATGCATCGTAAAGCCGTTTTCCCGATGCCAGCGCAAACAAATCGGATGCCCGAAGGTCATAAGAAAGAAGCATGCGTTCCTCTTCCCTCGGCAGCTGCTCACAGATTCCGGTTTTGGAAAGTTTCGTTAAAACCGGAATCGACGACAGTTCTTTTTTCTTGATCTCGCGCAGCAGCAGCGCGCCTTTTTCAGAAAACGCGAGAACATGGGCATACATTGCCCGACCTTCGTCAATCCTTAAAAAATCACTGCGCCGAAGTCCGACCAGAAGCTGCGTCAAAAGGCGGCAGACATGCGTTCGTGTATATCTTTTGGAAAGCACCTCATCAATCAGCTGATCGGTCGTTTCGGACACGCGTATTTTCGATATCAATCGATTTTCAATTCCCTCACGGGCAGCAAAGATCTCTGCTGTTTCCACCGGATCACCGCGAAGCAAAATCACCGAAAGCGGTAAAAAGTAATCGTTCATTTTTGGCTGAATACCTGTATAAATGCGATACAAAACGTCCCTTGCTTCCTTGGGTACAAAAGTCACCAAGGCATCAAACGGCTCTTTTTCTTCCCTTCCGCGCCGCAATGCCTGTGCTGAGGCAAACAGCCCTTCTCCCTCCTGATCCCCCGCAGCAAAGGGAAGTCGACTGCTGTGATAATCGGCATCTTTCCGCCGGACCGTAAGCGGTTTGATCTTCGACTTCAAAAGCTTCAGCTGTCTCAAATATTCAATGGCTAAAATATTATTCGGCTCCTTCAAGAAATCTTCTTCCCCAAGGAACCGGGATAGCGCGGAAGCCCGCGCTTTGGGATAAGACATTCCCTGTCCGGATGCCCGGCGAAGGGTTTCTTGAAAATCGGGACTTTCATCCGCAAGCAAAGAAGCCGCCGCTTCAAGCCGCGGCAGCTCTCCTTCTTCACTCCCGAATGAAAGTGTTTCAACACAGCCAAGGCCGGAAAGGAGGCGAACCGCCCCTTTCGCGAAGAAATCTGCGCTGTTTACGGCGTAGGCGAACGGGAGCTCAAAAACAAGATCAACGCCTCCCACGACAGCCATTTCGGCCCGCTTCCACTTATCCGCACAGGCAGGATATCCCCGCTGGACAAAATCCCCGCTCATTACTGCAACAGATGCCTCCGCCCCGCTCTGCGCAAGACTTTCCTTCAGGTGATATTGGTGCCCGTTGTGGAACGGATTGTATTCCGCAATAATTCCTACAGCTTTCATCCGGAATTATTTCAAACGCTTTCCAAGCTCGGTCAGCTCCGCTATTTTGGCCTCGTCGCCCGCAATTTCATCGGTCGCGTAAGCGGAATACCGCTTTTCAAAAACAACTTCCCAATCCAGATACTTTGCGATCGCCCGAAGCTGTCCGGAAATCAATTCGTACTGCACAGTCTGGAGACCGTCTCCACCTGTAATCACAATACCACGCTTCGTATTGGTCAGTTTTCCCTCTCCCTTTGAATACATCCGATCCAGGAAAAGCTTCAGCTGAGCAGTGACTCCCCACCAATAAACCGGCGAACCGAGCACGAGAATGTCCGCGTGATAGAGCTTCTCAATCAGATCGTTTCCGTCATCCCCGATCACGCAGTTGCCGCCGTTTCCCCGACAGGCATCACACGCCATACATGGGGCGATTTTTTGATCCTGGAGTACAATATTGTCTATTTCAACGCCTCCTGCACTTCTCAGTCCTTCTTCAATCGCAGAAAGTGCAGCATAAGTATTTCCCTTTCTCGGGCTTCCGTTTACAAGCAGTGCTTTCATAAAAATTCCCTCCTCAACCCATCAAATTGTAATCTTCGATGACTCAGTTTATCATACATTCACAGAAAAGTCAAAATAATGCCGGCGATTCCGGCTGCCAATGCTCCGTGGCACAATTTCAGCAAAAGAAAATACCGAAGCGTTACACCGCAGTCCCCCAGCATCGACATCGACTGCCCGATGACGGATAATCCACCGAAGGAAACCAAAAATGCAGCGAAAACGGTTTTCCGTGCGGGTAGAATCGCCGTTTGAGACAAGGCGCTGCATCCCACCGTCATTTCAAAAATTCCTTTCAAAAGCGCCCGTCCCTCCGGCATCGGAATAAAGTCCAAAAGGCCGGAATCCTGTATAAAATCGGTAATAAACATAAAAAGGACAAGGTAGGCCAGCACAATCCCAAGTGAACGCAGCGCCGAAAGAATCGAGGAGGTAAATACCGCAAAAAGACTTTCACTGTCATTCTCTTTCCTGTCAAGAGATCCTTTCTTTTCGTTTCTGCGAGTGCTTTTCACAAAGGAGATTCCGTAGCTTCTCTTCCTATGCATGTGCTGCGCCGAAAGAATCATCAACACGGCCCCCGAAAGCAGTGCCCCGCCATAATGGGATAAGGCAAGCACGATTCCGGCGCTGTGTGAACCGAGCATCCCGATTCCGACACTGCCGAGAAGAAAGGTTGGACCCGCCGTCGTTCCGAAAGCGATCAGCCGCCTGGCCTCCCATGCATCGATTTCTCCTCGCTGCGCCATGCTTCCGACAAGCCGTGCGCCCATCGGGTATCCGGCAAGAACGCTCATCACAAAGACAAAAATACCGCGAGGCAAGTCTTTCGCAATCCCTAGGGATGTGATGAAGCTGACGCAGATAAAAAACGGGAGCAGCGCCGGAAGCACATTGCCGGCCCAAAGAAGAATGCCTTTCCGTGCTGAAAGCAGTGCAATATCCGGAAAGCCGATCATTAGAACGCATCCTAAAACGGCAACGGCAACCGCAATTCGTTTTTTGATTTTCTGTTCATAAAAAATATCCATGATAGAACATATTCGCCGATCATGGATATATGATGATTTCTGATTGCTGTGAAATTCTGCCGCAGAATTTTTCGCTGCGGATTTTCCCGTTCTTACAGATCTTCGTTCTGGACTTTGAATGCCATATCCTTGATTTCCTCACGGTTGGCGGCCAAGGTCTGGTTGATTCCTCCGAAAGTGCCCTCCAGTTTTTCAAACATTTCTTGGAAATAGGTCACATTCAGCTGCTCCATCTTATCCTGGAAATTATAAAGAATGCTGTCCACATAATCAAAAGTACTCATCTTAAGCTGTTTGCAGTTCGACTCCGCTGCCTTCATGATCTCTTCCGCACGCATTTTTGCTTTGACTGTAATATCATCATTTTCGATCAGGGCCTCCGCCTGCTTCTTGGCGTCGCTGAGCACGGTTTCGTATTCTTTCTTTGCTTCATCGAGAATCCTCTGTCGTTCATCTTTAATCCACTGTGCCTGCTGAATCTCATCCGGAAGCTCCACTCGGATTTCTTTGACAATTTCAAGAATTTCTTCCGCGTCCACCATGATTTTTCCCGTCAGCGGAAAACCGGCCGCTGTATCTACGATTTCTTCGATCTCATCCAGTAACTCGAGTACTTTCATCTCTATCTCCTCCTTGATTACTTTTTCCTGATATACTGAAGCACCGTCTCCGGTACATATTTTGAAATATCCGCGCCAAACGCATGAAGCTCTCTTACCGCACTGGAACTAATGAACGAATAATGCGGGTCCGTCATCAAAAAGATCGTCTCGGTGTCCCCGGTATAGAGGCCGGCATTCACCTGCGCCATCTGAATTTCGAATTCAAAATCCGTTGTTGCCCGAAGCCCGCGAACGACAATATCAAAATGATTCTGATTGACATAATCGGCCAGGAGTCCTGAAAAGGAATCTACCGTCACATTCGGAATATGCGCAGTCGCACTTCGAATCATCTCTACCCGCTCTTCAATCGAAAAAAACGGCTGCTTGTGCAGATTGTAAATCACGCCCACTACCAGCTCACCGCAGATTTTGGAAGCTCTTTCGATGATGTCCATGTGACCGAATGTCAGCGGATCAAACGAGCCGGTATACAAAGCTTTTTTCGTCATTCCTGTAATTCCTCCGCAAAGTACTTCCTCTTATTTTAACAAATCACAGGAAAAATATCAACCATATATGCTGATTCGAATGGTTCCGTATTTTCGTTCTTTCTGTTTTTCAAATCCCGCAATTTCCAAAGGAAGCTCCTCATCCTTGCCATGTTCGGCAACAATAAGTCCATCTTCCCGCAGAAGACCCAGTTCTGAAATCCGCGAAATGCAGTCGAGCATCAGTCCCGCACGGTACGGAGGATCCAAAAAGAAAAGATCCGCCGGTTCGCGAAGCGATGCCAGCACCTTCTGATATTCTCCGGGCAAGATGATCGAGCGATCCTGTGCGCCGCAGTGTAGAACATTTCGCTTTATAATGGCAATGCTTTCGCGGCTTTTATCGCCAAAATAGCAGCGTGCTGCGCCGCGCGAAAGCGCCTCCAGTCCGAGACCTCCTGTTCCGGCAAAAAGATCCACACAAACAGCCCCCGGAACATTCGCCTGAAGAATAGAAAAGATGGCCTCTTTTACTTTGTCAGATGTCGGCCGCAC
>CAKQWL010000018.1 GCA_934278965.1 uncultured Clostridia bacterium
GCACCCGCGCCCAGATCGTGACCTTCTTGTGGCGTGCGGCCGGCAGCCCTGAGCCGTAGTCTGCGAACAGCTTCTCCGATGTGGCGGCTAACGCGTATTACTCCAAGGCGGTAGCGTGGGCCGTTGAAAATGGAATTACCAGCGGCACAAGCGGCAGCATGTTCAGCCCGAACGCGACCTGCACAAGAGCACAGGCGGTGGCCTTCCTCTATCGTGCCTCCGGCAGTCCTGCGGTCAACGGCAGTGCTGAATTCAGTGATGTTCCGGCTGACGCCGACTACGCCGACGCGGTCAAGTGGGCGAAGAGCAAGGACATCACCGACGGCATCGGCGGCGGACTGTTCGGTTCCGGCAGCGACTGCACACGCGGTCAGATCGTCACCTTCATCTACCGTGCACTTGCCAAGTAACAAGGCAAACGGCCAGCGGCTGAATCCATAAGCCGCCGGCAGCACCATTAACAAATACCAAACAGCGCAGCAAGCGGGCATTCCGCCCCGATGCTGCGCTGTTTTTATATTTCACGATATATCCCTTCATGCTCCGTTACTTTCTGACTGCAAAATATTCGAAATTTTTTTCCGCTTCCGGTACTCAAGCGGAGCCATGCCAAACTCCCGTCGAAAAGCAGACGCAAATTTGCTTTGACTCGCATATCCCACGCTGCCGGCGATTTCTGTAATAGGCAAATCGGTTTTTTCAAGCAGCCCCGCCGCATGCGCCATGCGTTTATATGTTATGTACCGCGAAATACTCTGCCCGAACACACCGAAAAAATAATTTTTGACACTGCCCTCACTGATCCCGAACCGTTCGGAAAATTCGCGCACGGTATGCGATCGCGACAAATCCTCCGAAAGAATCGATTCAATCTGCCTTGCAATCTCCACCTGAAAGCGAGTGTAATAGACCGGATTTCCCTCTTTGGGCGGCAGACGGTCGTATAAAAGCATGGCAAGCCAATCAATAACCCCCGTCTTCATTCCAACCTTGCTTGCAGGATTTTCCGCGCTTTGCAGGATGTATAATTTTTTCAGCAACGCATCCTCTAACTGCAGTTCGGCAATAAAGGTCTCCCCGTTCGGGCAATAGCGTCCGCTGAGTTCTTCGATATGAAGTCCGAATTCTTCTTGCAGGAGCGCAACGCCGCCGCGGGCAGCTTCCGGATCGATAAACAACTCGATTCCCTCGTACAGTCCGCCCGGATAGATATACTGATTCTGCGCGAATTTCTCTGTAAGGGAAATCTGTCCGGAGGAAAGAAATACACTTTTGTTATCATTCAGCACAAGCTCACACCGACCGCGAATACAGTAATTGATGATAAGAGGTCCCTTCGTGTCAGGATCCGATTTTTCCGGATTTGGGGCGGGCCACGATACCGAATGCACCTCTATCACCGCTAAAGTAATGCCGTCAAACAGCGGCACAAACTGCATTCTGCCGCTTCCGCCATCCGATGACAAAAGAAGCTCCGTGTATTTTTCATTGGTATGGACGCTGACTCCGGGAAGACGTCGGCATTCCCTTAATATCTCGGATGTATTCATTTCACAATTCCTTTCGATACTCCTTTTATTTTTTTCAATGGATAATTCGATGTTGTTTCGGGACGAAGTTAGCTGTTTGGAGTAGGCAGCTTCCCTACTGTCTGATATAACACACTCTGGTTAGCAGCGACTAACTTATTTTCTTTGGAGGTTATACTATGAACAACAAAATGCAGGCAAAAGACCTGATCAATGTCGGTCTGTTTACTGTCCTTTACTTCGTACTCGGGTGCTGTGTCGCCATTCCGATCGGCTTTGTTCCGATCTTTCTGCCGATACTCGGCGCACTCTGGACACTCATCACAGGCATTCCATTTATGCTCTTTGCCGCAAGGGTCAAAAAATTCGGTATGGTAACGCTCATGGCGATTCTGTCCGGTCTCTTAATGGGTCTTACCGGCATGGGCTTTTGGGGCGTCCTGACCGGAGCCGTGTTCGGTCTGCTCGGTGATTTCATCCTAAAATCAGGCGGCTACCTGAGCGCCAAAAAGACCCTTCTCGGCTACAGTGTGTTCAGTCTTTGGATGATCGGCACCTACATTCCGATGTATTTTATGGTCGAACAGTCCCATGCGAACTTTGCCAAGGGCTTCGGTGAAGAATACGCCGATAAAGTCATGTCCGTCATGCCAATGTGGAGTCTGGTTCTGGTGATCGCCGCCATCTTCCTCTGCGCTCTTCTGGGCGGGCAGATCGGCAAGGGCATTCTCAAAAAGCACTTCACCAAAGCCGGGATTGTCTGATGCGTCCGCTCCCCTACACCGCCAAGCGGCGCGGGCTGCTGCTGGATCCCCGCACAAAGCTTTTTATGCTGATCACCGTAACATCGCTGATGCTGTCAACCGGCAACAGCGGTGTTATGAATATAGTAAAACCTGTGCTGCGCATTCTGCCGTTTGCGCTGCTGCTGAGTGAACGGAAATGGAAGACCGCGCTCCAATATCTTTTGCTGTATGCCGTCTGCTTCGCACTTGAGCGCGCGGCGCTGCATCTGCTTTCCGGCATCGCGTCCTTCCTTCTCCTTGCCGTCTGCTCGATCATGACGCGCTTCGCACCCGGCTTTATGATGGGCGCCTTTCTCATTTCGACGACCTCGGTAAGCGATTTTATCGCCGCCATGAAACGCATGCACATTACCGAAAAAATCATCATACCGCTGTCGGTAATCTTTCGATTCTTTCCGACAATCGGCGAAGAGAGCGCCGCTATCAGCGATGCTATGCGTATGCGCGGCATTCGCTTTGATGGCAGGTATCCCGGAAAAATGATCGAATACCGATTGATCCCATTCATGATCTCTGTCGTAAAAATCGGCGATGAACTGTCGGCCGCGGCGCTCACCAGAGGCCTGGGAGCACCGATCGGACGGACGGATATCTGCAGCATCGGATTTCACCTTCAGGATATCATTTTGTTCATTTTATGCGTCACGGGCTTTGCCCTGACACTGGGAAGCAGGTGGCTCTCATGATAGAAATCAAAAATGTTTCGTTTCAATATCAATCGGACACCGCGAGTACTGCGCATACCGCAAATTCCGCCACAAGCGGGATACAAAACATCAGCCTGTCCGTTCCCGACGGGCAGACCGTTGTTTTCTGCGGCGAAAGCGGATGCGGGAAAACCACCCTCACGCGCCTGATAAACGGTCTGATCCCCCACTTCTTCGAGGGCGAATTGAGCGGAAGCATCATGATCAACGGATGCGATATATCAAAACAGCCGCTTTATGATACTGCAAGGCCTGTCGGCAGCGTTTTTCAAAACCCACGCTCCCAATTTTTCAATGTCGATACCACAAGTGAGCTTTCGTTCGGCTGCGAAAATCTTGGAATGCCGAAGGACTTAATTCTGCAAAGACTGAGCCAAACCGTATCGGCCCTCAAAATAGAAAACCTGCTTGACCGCAGTATTTTCGATCTTTCCGGTGGAGAAAAGCAAAAAATCGCCTGCGGCGGAGCGTTCATGATGGACCCTCAGGTATTTGTACTGGACGAACCGTCCTCCAATCTCGATTCTGATTCGATTGCCGATCTGCGCGCCATGATTGCGTATCTGAAATCCATCGGAAAGACCGTTATCCTCTCCGAACACAGGCTGTACTACCTGTGCGGAATCGCTGACCGGTACATTTACTTAAAGAACGGTGAAATTTTAGGGGATTATACCGCTGAGCAATTTGAGCGTATTCCGGACTCGAAGTACCGCGAAATGGGCCTTCGCGGAAGGAATCTGGCGTCACTGACCGCAAGCGAAGAGGCAGTTGGCTCCTCCGCTTCGGCTCGGCTCACGAATTTCCGTTTTGCTTACAAGAACGCTCCGGAAACACTCCTAATCGATCCCGCAAGCATTCCTTATGCGGGGATCATCGGAATAATCGGTCATAACGGAGTCGGCAAAAGCACATTTTCACGCTGCTTCTGCGGACTTGAAAAGCGCTGCGGACTCGTTACGGCAGGCGGAACTGCATACCGCGCACGGGAACGGCTAAACAAATGTTATATGGTCATGCAGGATACAGGGGGCGTCAACTGTTTACCGAAAGCGTCCTCGACGAAGTGCTCATCAGCATGGTGCAGGAAGACAGGGAGGCT
>CAKQWL010000019.1 GCA_934278965.1 uncultured Clostridia bacterium
ATACAAGGAACGGCTTCGGGAGCGAATCGGCGAATTGCTCGGCAAGAGCATTGAAGGGCCCGAGGAGCGTATTGTGACGGAGGCCGCGATCTTTGCGGACAAGTGCAATATCACGGAGGAACTGGTGCGCTTGAGAAGTCATACGCTGCAGCTCCGAAAAATTATTTCAGAGAGCACGCAGCCGGATGGAAAGAAGCTGGATTTCCTTGTGCAGGAGATGAATCGGGAGGCCAATACGATCGGCTCGAAGGCAAACGATATCGAGATTACAAATCGGATGCTGGAACTGAAGGCGGAAATTGAAAAAATTCGTGAGCAGGTACAGAATATCGAATAAGGAGATCCGAAAAACCGGAAGGCGTTCTTTTTTGTTGATAGAACGGAAAATTGGTGTTATAATGAAAGTTACAGGTGTCGAGCGCGTTTTGCAGATGCTGTGAAGTGAACATTGAAATCAAGCAAGGAATCTAAAGGAGAAGCGTGTACAAATGGAGAAAGGAAAGTTGTTCGTGATTTCCGGGCCGTCCGGCGTCGGGAAGGGAACGATCTGCAAGCGGGTGCTGGAAGAAACGGGGATGCAGTTCTCTGTTTCGATGACAACGAGGAAGCCGCGTGAACATGAGGTGCACGGCGTCAGCTATTTCTTTGTCAGTGAAGAGGAATTTCAAAGGGTAGCGGAAGAAGGGGGATTTCTGGAGCATGCGGAGGTTTACGGAAACCGGTACGGTACGCCGCTCGCGCAGACCCGAGAACGCCTGGAGGCGGGTATCGATGTGATGCTGGATATTGATATTCAGGGAGCGCAGAATGTGAAAAGGCTGTGCCCGGATGGGGTTTTTATTTTTATCCTGCCGCCGTCTTTGGCGGAACTGAAAAAGCGGATCACCGAACGCGGTTCCGAAACGGAGGAGACCCTGAAAATAAGGCTCGGCGCCGCTGCCGCGGAGCTGGAGCATGCGCGGGATTACGATTACTGCGTTATTAACGGAGATCTTGAAGAGGCCGTAAAAAAGGTCGAGGCGATCTGGTCCGCCGAGCATTCGAGATTTTCCGAGGATATTTTTGAGAAGATAGAACTGGATTCGATGTGAAAAGGAGGAATGGCAGAATGCTTTATCCATCAATCAATGAAATAAGAAAGAAAGCGGATAACCGATACACATTGGTGACCCTTGCGGCAAAACGTGCAAGAGATATTATCGACGGTAAACCGAAGCTGACCGACGCGGATACAGAAAAACCGGTATCAATCGCGGTCAATGAAATTGCGGAAGATCTGATTACCTACAGCAGAGACGAGCAGTAGGGGGCAGCAAGGGCAGAAAAGAAGCAAAAAAGGAACCTGAAACGCAGATGAGGCGGCAGGTTCCTTTTTTGTTTTTCTCATTCTATAATTTCCCCTTTTTCCTATTCCGGAGAAAGAAATCAACAGGAAAATTTTTCAAATTTCATTTAAAAATACTGGAATTTTGTTAAATCATGTTATATAATAAGATAAATAATACATTTAAGTTATTATTTGGAAAAACGGATAGAAAGAAAACAGAAAAGAACAGGAGGTGCTCCGGAAGCGATGAAAGGCCAGAAGAAAGATTTTATATCGATTATTAAACGAAGCGAGGCGGCAAAGGTATATATCGGCGATATCATTTATATCGAGAGTGAGGCTCGAAAACTTCACTTTTACACGGAAAACGGCGATTATTCGGTTTATCGGAAAATGGATGAAGTCGCGGAGCGGCTTCCGGAGAATTTCTATCGCTGCCATAAAAGCTGTGTAATCAATTTGGACAAGGTTGCGCATATGAAAGATCGGATCATTTCTTTTGAAGGCGGAAAAAGCATCGGAGTCTGCGCGGAAAAATTCGCAAAAGCGGTCCAGACTTACAAGGGATATTTGCTGAGGAACGAGAAGAGTGTCAGTCAGTAAAAAAAGTTCCGCAGATACAAAAAATATGTTGCAATTTCAACGATTTTGATATATCATTATCTTTGGTTTTGTCTGCTGTGCAGATAAGGCCGGAAAATTTAATGAACACATCGGACTACCGGAAAGGCGGTGCCTTGCGGAAAGGCTCTTTTTCGGGAACATTCGGTGGAAGAAGAAAACCAGGAGGAAAACAAGAATGGCAGTAATTTCAATGAAACAGCTTTTAGAAGCGGGTGTTCATTTCGGGCACCAGACGAGAAGATGGAACCCGAAGATGGCTCCGTATATCTTCACAGAGAGAAACGGAATCTATATCATCGACCTGCAGAAAACAGTAAAGAAGATCGATGAGGCATACGATTTCATGAGAGAAGTCGGCGCTACCGGAAAGCCGGTACTGTTTGTCGGAACGAAGAAGCAGGCACAGCAGGCTATCGTAGACGAAGCCAAGAGATGCGGTATGTACTACGTATCCGAGAGATGGCTCGGCGGTATGCTGACAAACTATAAGACAATCGCGACAAGAATCAAGAGACTGAATGACATCAATGCGATGGAAACAGACGGAACGTTTGAAAAGCTTTCCAAGAAGGAAGTTATCAAGCTCAGAGCAGAGGCGGAGAAGCTTGAAAAGTTCCTCGGCGGAATCAAGGACATGAAGGGAATGCCGGCGGCGATCTTCATCGTTGATCCGAAGAAAGAAAAGATTGCTGTAAAAGAAGCACGGATTCTCGGAATTCCAATCGTAGGTATCGTTGATACGAACTGTGACCCGGATGATGTGGATTATGTTATTCCGGCAAACGATGACGCAATTCGTGCGGTAAAGCTGATCGCGGGCAGAATGGCAGATGCGATCATCGAAGCAAATCAGGGCGAAAGCTTTGATGAGGGAACTTCTGATAACGCTGCGGAGGAAACGGCAGAAGCAGAAGAAACAGCAGAGGATAACGAATAAGATATCAGTTTGGAGGAATGAAAAATGGCTAATATTACAGCCTCAATGGTAAAGGAACTGCGCGAAATGACAGGCGCAGGCATGATGGACTGCAAGAATGTGCTCGTAGAAGCAGAAGGGGATATGGATAAGGCAGTAGAGCTCCTTCGCGAGAAAGGTCTTGCAAAAGCAGCGAAGAAGGCCGGAAGAGTTGCAGCAGAAGGTCTTGTAAAGCTGGCGTTCTCGGAGGATGCAACGAAGGCAGCGGTAATCGAAGTGAATTCAGAAACAGATTTCGTTGCGAAGAACGAAGAGTTTGTGGATTTTGTTGAGAAGCTGGCGGAGATGGCGATCAACGCAGAGCCGGATATGGATAAGTTCATGGAGCTGGATTATGCGGATGAAGGAAAGGTAAAAGATGTCCTGAACGCAAAAATCGCGAAAATCGGCGAGAATATGAACATTCGCCGTTTTGCGAACTTCGCGCAGCCGGGATGCGTTTATATCGGATATGTTCACGGCGCCGGAAAGATCGGTGTTATTGTCGGTCTTGAGACAGAAGCTTCCGCAAAGGAAGTGGAGACTGTCGGCAAGGATGTTGCGATGCAGGTTGCTTCCATGAGCCCGAAGTTTGTGGACGAGAGCGAAGTGGATCCGGCATGGCTCGAGGAAGAGAAGAAGATTGCAACACAGCAGCTTCTTAATGAAGGAAAGCCGGAAAATATGCTCGAGAGAATCATCCCGGGCAAGATCAAGGCAATCCTCAAGGAAGTCTGCCTTGTAGATCAGAAGTTTGTTAAGAACGGAGATCTCACAGTAAAGCAGTATGTTGAC
>CAKQWL010000020.1 GCA_934278965.1 uncultured Clostridia bacterium
GTTTGATCGTATGCATGTCTACTACTCTCGCACGGATTCCCTCTTCCGCCAAAAGGTCCGCCGCAATCAGCGCTTCATTGACCATAATACCGGTTGCGATGATCGTCAGATCGCCGCCGTCACGCAATGTACAGGCCTTCCCAATCTGAATCTCATCATGTTCATCGTAGCACACCGGCACCGCGGCACGGCCGAGCCGCACATAAACCGGTCCTGTCAATTCAATCGCCTGCTCCAAAAGCTTTTTAGCCGAAACAGCATCTCCCGGATTCAGGACCGTCATCCCTGGAATCGTACGCATCAATGCGATATCTTCAAAGGTTTGATGCGTCGCTCCGTCTTCTCCGACCGTGATTCCGGCATGGGTTGCACAAATTTTTACATTGGCTTTTGTATATCCGATGGAATTTCGAATGATCTCAAAAGCACGCCCCGCCGCAAACATCGCGAAAGTCGATGCACAGACAACCTTTCCGGAAAGCGCAATTCCCGCCGCTGCCGCATACATATTCTGCTCCGCAATTCCCATATTAAAGAACCGTTCCGGATAAGCCTTGCTGAATTCATAAGTCATGGTCGATTTGGAAAGATCGGCATCCATTACAACGAGATTTGGATTCGTTTTTCCGATTTCCACCAGTGCCTGCCCGTAAGCCTGTCTTGTTGCCATTTTTTCTGCCATTAGAATTCACCTCCGAGTTCTGCGATTGCTCTTTCTGTTTCCTCTGCGTTTGGCGCCTTGCCGTGCCATCCCGCATTATCCGCCATGAACGAAACACCGTGTCCCTTTTCTGTTTTAGCGATGATCACCGTCGGCTTTCCTTTGCACGCGCGTGCTTTTTCAAAAGCGTCGAAGATTTCCGGAAAGCTGTGTCCGTTGATCGTAAGTACATTCCAGCCAAAAGCCGCGAATTTGTCATCAATCGGGCTGACACTCATAACGTCTTCATTTCTCCCGTCAATCTGAAGTCCATTCCAATCGATAATCGCAACCAGATTGTCCAATTTATAATTCGGCGCCGACATCGCAGTCTCCCAGATCATTCCTTCCTGCAGCTCTCCGTCGCCAATCAGCACATAAACTCTTCCCGGATTCCGATCCAATTGATTTGCCATGGCCATCCCAGCCGCTGCAGCAAATCCCTGTCCGAGCGATCCGGTGGACATTTCGATGCCCGGGACCTTATTCATATCCGGATGACCCTGGAATTTTCCGCCGAGTTTCCGAAGTCCCAGCACATTTTCCTTTGGAAAATATCCTCTGAGCGCCAGCGCTGCGTACTGCACCGGGCCGGCGTGTCCTTTGGACAGGATAAACTTGTCCCGCTCCTTCATCTTAGGATTTTTCGGATCAATGTTCATCTCATGAAAATAAAGAGCTGTAACAATATCCGCCGCTGAAAGCGAACCGCCCGGATGCCCGGAACCCGCTGCAGCAACAGCTTTGATTACACCGACTCTCACATCAGCCGCCGTTTTTTCAAAAACCTTACAATCCATTTGCTTCTCCGTCTCCTCTCAACTTTTCAATTTTTACTGTTTTTCTATTTTCTTTCTCTCTTAATGTTTTTGTTATTTTGTACTTGGGTTCACACGGAATACGACTTTTATCATAAACACCGGAAGCCGCAGCATCCGTTTCCAACGGGATGGCTGCTTTGCGAAGCGATACAGCCACTCCAGTCCGTGCTTCTGATAGAACTCCGGCGCACGCTTTACCGTTCCCGCCCACACATCAAGGCTTCCTCCTACCCCGATCCCCGCGCGGACTGTTTTCAATTCTTCCCGATGCGTCCACATAAACTTTTCCTGTTTCGGTGCGCCGAGCGCCACACACAGGAAATCCGCACCGGACGCATTGATTTCTTCTACGATCGCTGCCTCATCCTCTTCCTTGAAATACCCATGATGCGTACCCGCAATCACCAGATTCGGAAATCTTTTTTTCATCTGCTCCGCCGCCGCTTCCGCAACGCCTTTTGCTTCCCCGGATGCCGGCTTGCTTCCGAGCAGATAGATCGATTTTCCGTTCTGATCCAAATACTCGAGAATCTTTGTTAAAAAATCCACACCGGTCACGCGCTCCTTTAAGTCATATCCGAGAATTTTCGAGGCATATACCAGACCGATGCCGTCCGGAATGATCAAAGAAGCCTCTGAAATCAGTCCGGCAAGTTCCGGATCCCTTGTGGCATTTTCAATAATTTCCGAATTGGGTGTTACAATCATCTCGAAACCTTCGCGCGCCATCATCTGCTCGAATGTCGAAAAAGCCTCTTCACTGCTGACAATATCGACATCGATTCCAAGTATCTTCTTTCTGCTGTTTGCCATTGTTTTCTCCTGCTCTGCCTTTCCTGCTTCATTCTTTTTCCGATATTCTCTGCGGTCTGCCGCTTTCCATGATTTCCCGAATCATCGCTTCATTGGTATCCAGGCTCCGGATCAATTCCTCGACATGTGCCTGCACCATCTCCCGGATCTTTTCGCGGTTTGTCAGGGTTTTATCGAATTCCTCCATAAAGAATTCGTTTTTGAAATCATAAATGCTGCACATAGCCTTCATTCCGATGGAATACATAAAGGAATTGATTTTCGGATCGTAAGAAATTCCGATCATGGGGACCCCCATGATTGCCGCGTGGATCAAAGCGTGAAGCCGTACTCCGACCAGTATATCCA
>CAKQWL010000021.1 GCA_934278965.1 uncultured Clostridia bacterium
GCACGCGGATCTTCACGGTTCATGAGGACACTGCGGATCCGCAGGATCCAGCGGCCGTAAAGAGGAACCCGCCGAAGGTCCTGTTTGGCCACGAAAGCGAACTGGATGGAGTCCAGTACCGCACAGCAGGTCGGGATATCACCGTATCCCTGATGGTTGGCAACATAGACAACCGGCCCTTCCTTCGGAAGATTTTCTCTTCCGTTTACGGTGAGCTTCACATCAAAAATGCGGAGAACATTTTTTCCCCAGGTTGAGGTTGCACCGAGAATGGCTTTTTTTTCACTCTCAAGATCGCCGCATTCCCGGCTCCGGAGAATTTGCCTTTTGAAAAGATTTAAGTATTTCAGCGAAAAATAAAGCTTAATCGCCGGAATAATGTTTGCAAAGATTTTCATGGATTATTTGCTCCCTGTCAGCCTAATTTTAATTGCTCCTTATTATACCCAAGAACGGGGAAAAAGTCAAAACCGATCGATGCCGACGGTGAAGAGGCCTTGTCAAAACCGAAAAAGAAAAATATAATAGGGGGAACAGAACATTCAAAAATAAAAAGGGGAAAATGATGAATGCATCGAAAACAAAAGCGAAAACGAAGAAGAAAAACAGCAGAGGATCTATTTATGCCGCGCTTTTCATCCTGCTGCTTTTGGGATTTATGCTGGTGCTGTACTCTGTTCAGACAAATCGCGTATCGCAATTTGACGATACAATACGATTTTTCCTGTACTCAAGCCGCACACCGCTGCTGTCATCAATCCTGATTCCGCTGACATACCTTGGAAATTGGCAGGCAGTTACGGCAATTTCCGTGCTTCTGATTTTAATTCCGAGGACAAGATTTCGCGCCGGACTGCCATCTGGGATCGGCGCGCTGCTCTCTCATTCGGTCAATCATATGGTGAAGGGGCAGGTTTGCCGAGCGCGTCCGGATGTGGTTTTTCATTTGATCGCGCAGGGTGGATACTCGTTTCCGAGCGGTCATTCGATGACCGGAATGTTCTTTTACGGGATGCTCCTTTATTCTGCCCGGCGAATGCTCCTGGAATTTGACGCGGCGCTGCCGGAGCAGCTTCGAAAAAAACGGATTTACTGCGCCCGGGCCCTTACGGTTTTTGGGATACTGCTGATCGGACTGATCGGGATCTCCCGAATTTATGTCGGCGTGCATTTTCCGTCGGATGTGCTGGGCGGATGGCTCCTGGGCGGAGCACTCCTAATGCTTGCCATAATGATTCGTGAAAAACGGAAAAGCCGCACCGAGGTATGAGCCTCCGTGCGGCTTTTGAAAAATACGAGGAGATTTAATTCTCAGCAGGTGTGCGAGGTGCCTGCATCTGCACAGCTCGCAGGGCCGCGTATTTTCCGTTCTTGTCCATCAGCTCCTGATGTGTCCCGATCTCCGCGATTCCGTCACCGTCAATCACCGCGATGCGATCTGCGTTTCGTATCGTAGAAAGGCGATGGGCGATAATAATGCTGGTACGCCCTTCGGAAAGAACATCGAGACTGTTTTGAATCTTTTGCTCTGTGACGCTGTCCAGTGCGCTTGTAGCCTCGTCCAGAATCAGGATCGGCGGATTTTTCAGAAAGACGCGGGCAATGGAGATTCGCTGTTTCTGACCTCCGGAAAGCAGGGTTCCGCGCTCGCCGACATAGGTGTCGTATCCGTCCGGCATTGCGAGGATCTCGTGATGAATTTCCGCGCGGATGGCCGCCCGCACCACTTCTTCGTCGGTAGCATCCGGGCGTCCGTAACGAATGTTTTCCCGAATGGTTCCGGCGAACAGAAAGACCTCTTGCTGGATAATTCCGATGTTGCGGCGAAGACTTTCCTGTGTGAATTCCCGGATGTCGGTTTCATCAATCGTAATCCGGCCGGAGGAAACATCATAAAATCGCGGAAGGAGGTGGCACAGGGTACTCTTGCCGCCGCCGGACGGTCCGACGAGCGCGAAGCGCTCTCCTGCGTGAATCGTAAGATTGATGTCGTTCAAAACAGAGGTCCCGTCTGCGTAACGGAACGAAACATGGTCATAGCAAATCCTGCCGCGGAGCGTGCCGGCATCCCGCGCGTCTTGGGAATCCTTTACGTCCGGCTCCGTGCGCATAATTTCAAGGAAACGGCTGAAGCCGGCGCTTCCCTGCATGAACATCTCCATAAAAGAAGCCATTGTTCGAATCGGCGAAAGGAATGTGGACACATAGAGGGAAAAAGTAATCAACTCGATGTACCCCATAATCCCCCGCATGATTAAGTACCCGCCGAACGCGACTACGGCAACCTGCATAATGCCGATGGTAAATTCCATCCCGCTGTGAAACATACCGAGCGTTTTATAATACCCGACCTTGGCGCCCTTAAAGAGATCGTTGCTTTTTTGGAATTTATCGTCTTCCACTTGTTCGTTAACAAAAGCCTTGGCCGTGCGGATTCCGCTGATACTGCTTTCAATCGCCGCGTTAATCTCCGCGGTTTTTGTTTTGACCTCAAGGTTGGCACGAAGCATCGCCGCGCGCTGCCGGAGAATCAGGAAGAGAAAAAGAGGAATCAGCACCGCAAGAAGAAGGGCAAGCTGCCACTGTACGGTAAAAAGAACAATCAGCGCGCCGCCCAGCGTCAGAACCGAGATTACCACATTCTCAGGACCGTGATGAGCAAGCTCGGTGATATCGAAAAGATCGGTGGTGATTCGGCTC
>CAKQWL010000022.1 GCA_934278965.1 uncultured Clostridia bacterium
CCATCGCACCTTATTTTTTGATTACTACAAGCATAATTTAATTTATCGGGATGCCAAGCCGAATAAGGCGCATCTCGCGTTGGCGGAACTGGAGCGTCAGGGAAAGCTGCTTTCGGTTGTAACACAAAATATTGACGGGCTTCATCAGCTTGCCGGAAGCAAGCGGGTTCATGAACTGCACGGCTCGGTGCTTCGGAATTACTGCTCGAGGTGCCATACTTTTTATGATCTGGATTACATTATGGATCCGGAGAATTGTGCGGAGGATGGCCTGGTGCCGATTTGCCGGAAATGCGGCGGTGTCGTGAAGCCGGATGTGGTGCTTTATGAAGAATCGCTGGATGACCGTGTCATTCGGGAGGCGGTCGGAGACATCGAGGCGGCGGACTGTCTGATTATTGGGGGAACATCGCTTGTCGTTTATCCCGCGGCGGGATTTATCAATTATTTCCGAGGGAAAAACATGATTTTGATCAATAAAACCGAAACTTCTTACGACAGCAGAGCGGATCTGGTTATCTATGATTCCATCGGCAAGGTTCTCGGAAATTAGTTCCGGCGGATCCGAAGAAAGAAAACCGTTGACGACTCCAGGATGAGAACGCTTCGAAAAAAGGACGAATGAAAGGGCAGAAAAGGAAGATGGCAAAAAAGAAAATTTTAATATCGAATGATGACGGTATCGGTGCGCGCGGAATCCGGATGTTGACGGCGGCGCTGTCGGAAGCAGCGGATGTTTATGTGTGCGCGCCGCATAGGCAGAGAAGTGCGTCCGGTCACGGGATTACGATCCGGGAAGGCATTTGCGCGGAGGAAACGGAGGTCCCCGGGGCGAAGGCGGCATATGCGATTACGGGAACGCCGGTGGACTGCGTCAAGCTCGGACTGTTTTTGCTCCGAAATCAGGGGATTGACATCGACATGGTTTTTTCCGGGATCAACCACGGCAGCAACCTGGGGACGGATGCCGTTTATTCGGGAACGGTTTCAGCGGCGCTGGAGGGAAGCTTAAAAGGCTGTCCGGCGGTTGCTGTTTCAGTCACAGCGGACGACCCGGCGCATTTTGAGGCGGCGTGCAGTCTCGCGGTATTCTTTGCCGAAGAGGGTGCGGAATGGATCGGGAAAGATACGACCATCAATATCAATGTGCCGGATCTTGCCGCAGAGGATATCCGTGGAGTTCGGATTGCTCCGCTCGGAAAGCAGCTTTATGCCGAGGAATATCTTCCGGGAGAACGCGCGGACGGAACGAAGATCTATTTTTATCACGGGGAGGAACTGCCGCCCGCGGAGGAGGAACAGGGCACGGATGTGCGATTTGCGTCAGAGGGCTACGCAACGATAACGCCGATTCATGCGGATTTGACTTTTGAGGCGAAACTGAGAGAGATCGAAGCTCTCGCGAAGGAGCTGTCCCGAATACCGAAGACGGGACTTTGAATCGCGGCGGAAAACAGCGGAATTCAAGAACCCGAAAATAGTTGTTAAATTATTAACATTTTTTCGTGAAAAGGCTTGCAATTATTTTTCCATATGTTATTATGTTAGTGAAGTCTTAATTTGATTATTATTTGCAAAGTAAAATAATATGTTTTAGGAGGATTAAAAAATGAGAGAAGTTGTAATCGTAGGCGCAGCAAGAACCGCGATCGGAAGCTTTGGCGGTTCCCTGAAGACAGTTCCAGCAGTTACCCTCGGTGCAGTTGCAGTGAAGGAAGCGATCAAGAGAGCCGGCATTACTCCGGATATGATTGATGAAGTAATCATGGGTAACGTGCTTCAGGCAGGTCTCGGACAGAACGTTGCAAGACAGATCTCCATGGAAGCAGGAATCCCGAAGGAAGTTCCTTCCATGACACTGAATAAGGTATGCGGTTCCGGCCTCAGAGCTGTTGAACTTGCTGCTCAGATCATCAAGGCTGGCGATGCTGATGTTATCGTAGCCGGCGGTGCTGAAAACATGTCCCTTTCTCCGTATGTAGTTCCGGCTGCAAGATGGGGAGCAAGAATGGGCGACACAAAGATGGTAGACGTTATGATCAGAGACGGACTCTCTGATGCATTCAGCGGCGTTCACATGGGTATCACAGCTGAGAACATCTGTGATCAGTGGGGACTCACAAGAGAAGAACTGGACCAGTTCGCAGCTGCTTCCCAGAACAAGGCAGAGGCTGCAATCGCTGCAGGAAAGTTCAAGGATGAGATCGTTCCGGTAGAAATCCCGCAGAAGAAGGGTGATCCGAAAATCTTCGATACAGACGAATTCCCAAGAGCAGGCGTAACAGCAGAAGGTCTTGGCGGACTGAAGCCGGCATTCAAGAAGGACGGTATGGTAACAGCTGCAAACGCATCCGGTATCAATGACTCCGGTGCTGCTGTAATCGTTATGTCCAAGGAAAAGGCTGACGAGCTCGGACTCAAGGCAATGGCTACAATCAAGTCCTACGCTTCCGCTGGTGTTGATCCGCAGATCATGGGTATTGGCCCGGTTCCTTCCACAAAGAAGGCACTCGAGAGAGCTGGTCTTGAGATCAAGGACATCGACCTGATCGAAGCAAACGAAGCTTTCGCAGCTCAGTCTGTAGCAGTTGGTAAGGAACTCGGATTCGACGCAAGCAAGCTCAACGTAAACGGCGGAGCAATCGCACTTGGTCACCCGATCGGAGCATCCGGCTGCAGAATCCTCGTTACACTCCTGTATGAGATGGCAAGAAGAGACGCAAAGACTGGTCTTGCTACACTCTGCATCGGCGGTGGACAGGGTACAGCGCTTATCGTAGAAAGAAAATAAGATCGTTTATTTTATGAACGAAACCGGGGATCTCCCGGTGAAAGCCCCTCGCATGCGAGGGGCTTTTTTATTTGTATTCCCGCGCTCTGTGTGGTATACTACAGGTAAGATTTTTTATGGAGGGAATAAAATGGCAGAATCCAATAATTTTATTCACAATATCATCGACGGTGACAACGAAAGCGGAAAGTATGGAGGAAAGGTCTATACGCGTTTTCCGCCGGAACCGAACGGGTATCTCCATATCGGGCACGCGAAGTCGATCTGCCTGAATTTTTCTACGGCAAAAAAGTACGGCGGCAAGTGTAATCTGCGATATGATGATACCAATCCTGTGAAGGAGGATATCGAATATATTAACGCAATCGAGGCAGATGTGAGATGGCTTGGCTGGGAATGGGATAAGCGGCTCTGGGCATCGGACTATTTTGATACGATGTATGACGGAGCGGTAGAGCTAATCAAGAAGGGCAAGGCTTATGTCTGCGATCTTTCCGCGGATGAAATAAAAGCTTATAGAGGCACGCTCAAGGAACCGGGCAAAGAGTCCCCGTACCGCGACAGAAGTGTGGAAGAAAACCTCAGACTGTTCGAAGAAATGCGGGACGGAAAATATAAGGACGGCGAAAAAGTGCTGCGTGCGAAGATCGATATGGCGTCTCCGAATATCAATATGAGAGATCCGGTGATCTATCGGATTGCGCACGCGACACATCACAATACCGGCGACAAGTGGTGCATCTATCCGATGTACGATTATGCGCACCCGATCGAAGATGCGATTGAGGGAATCACGCACTCCATCTGTACGTTGGAATTTGAGGACCATAGACCGCTTTACGACTGGGTGCTGCGAGAGATTGGATGGTGGCCGCAGCCGCCTCAGCAGATCGAGTTCGCAAGGCTGAATCTGACCAATACCGTGATGAGTAAGCGTTATCTTAAGGCGCTGGTTGATGATGAGGCGGTAGAGGGCTGGGATGATCCGAGAATGCCGACCATCGCGGGATTGCGGAGAAGAGGCTATACGCCGGAATCCATTCGGGATTTTTGTGAGAGAATCGGCGTTTCCAAGGCGAACAGCCTGGTGGATGTAGCACTTTTGGAGTACTGCGTTCGGGAAGATCTTAAGACCAAGGTCGAGTCCAGAAATGTGATTGAAAAACCGATTAAGGTTGTACTTACAAATTACCCGGAAGATCAGACGGAAATGATGGAGATCGAAAATAATAAGGAAGTGCCGGAAATGGGAAGCCGTATGGTGCCGGTCTCCCGAGAGCTTTGGGTAGACGGCGCGGATTTTCAGGAATTCCCGGAAAAGAAGTACTTCCGTTTGTTCCCGGGCAATGAGGTGCGGTTTAAGGGTGCGTATTTCATTACCTGTAATGAAGTCGTTCGCAACGATGATGGCTCTATAAAGGAGCTTCTCTGCACCTACGATCCGGAAACAAGATCCGGCTCCGGTTTTGAGGGGCGCAAGGTCAAGGGCACGATTCACTGGGTGGACGCGAAGACAGCGGTGCCTGTTACGATTCGAAACTACGGATATCTGATGCTTCCGGATGAGGAAGGGAATAATCAGCTCAATCCGGACTCCGTTGAGATCACACAGGGGTACGCTGAGTCGGCGATCCTAGAGGCCCAGGCGGGGGACCGTTTCCAGTTCTTCCGGCACGGATACTACATTGCGGAGGAAAAATTGTTCAGCAAGGACAATCTTGTTTTCAACCGCATTGTCGATTTGAAGTCTTCTTGGAAGAAGTAAGAGAATCGAATCAATAAAGGAAAAAGCGTTTTTAGCGCTCTGCGGACGAGGCAAGGATATGCGCAGGCAGGCACAGCAAAGGCGTGCCGCTGGCAAGCGAACGAAAACGTGCAAAAGACATGAAAATGAAATAGGAAAAAGGAGCGTTCCGTCGGAACGCTCCTTTTGTGTGCGTGTTGCTTTTGCAGAATTCCTGAAAGTTCCTGCTTACAGAAGTCCTTGCTTACAGAATTCCTGCTTTCGTATTGTACTGGAAGCTGTACACCGCCAGATCGTAATTGGTAATGGCGCTGTATACACCGAGCTGTGCGGCGGCGGAAGCGTTCTGCGCACTCTGAAGATCGGTCAGTGTGCACATGCCTGCATCGTACTGAAGCTGTGCGAGACGCGCACCTTCTTTTGCGTTTTCATAGGTGGACTGCGCGACCGAAACGGCCTCCTTCAAATCCTGAAGCTCCATATAAGCGGTGCGGATTTCGATTTCGACGGAGGTCAGCTTTGTTTCGTAGGCGAGCTTGCGTCCGTTGTAGGTTGCCTGACCGCCGAGGTAGGTCGCCGAATCACGAGGGTAGGCCTTCACGCTGTTAAAAGCAAGTTCCGCGTTTTCCATATCGTATTTCGCCTGCATGATATCGGCTCTGTTTGCTAAAGCGGAACGGATAGAGCTGTCCAGATCGATCGTCGGCATCGGTACCTGCGTCAGAGAGTCTGTCAGCGTCAGCTTCTGCATGGTGTCATAGTTGAACGCCATGTTGGTCTGCATCTTAACGGAGGTCAGGGAAGTCAGCGCGGCGGATTCCTGCTGTTTGGCAGAAAGATAGGCATTTTCCGCCTGGAGGACATCCATTTTGGAAGCAACGCCGAGCTTAAACTTTTTCTGTGTGTTTTCAAAAAGAGTTTTCTTGATCTGCGCGGTCTCCTGTGCGATGCGGTAGTTTTCATTGCTCATCAAAAGCCCGTAATAAGCTTGAATGGTTTGATTTTTGATCCCGTTTATACCGGCCTCGTATGCAACCGGAGTATAGGATCTGTAAAAGTCTTTGGCGAGAGTGGCCTGCTTGCCGGTTAAGGAGTTAAGAGAAGGAACAGAGCTGACCTGCTGCTTCTGCTGCGGTGTCATGCTGTTGTAAAGGTCGCGCGCATCCCTGATCGCACTGATGGCCTCAAACTGTCCTTTGGCAGCGGCCTCGTTGCCGTCCTTGGCAAGCTTCACCGATTCAAATGCGGGGCCGGTCGAAGTCATTCTTTCGATGGCCTGATCCAGTGAAAGCTTGATCTCACTTCCGGTAAA
The DNA here is from genome assembly GCA_934278965.1 of uncultured Clostridia bacterium. Lineage (GTDB taxonomy): Bacteria > Bacillota > Clostridia > Peptostreptococcales > Anaerovoracaceae > QAKD01. The sequence continues at coordinate 5,848 of CAKQWL010000022.1, forward strand.
AGTCATGGCCGCGCTGCTTTTGGTATCAGCCGCAAAAACGGCGGAAACACTGGCGAGCGAAAGCGACAGCGCCAGAACAAAACTGAGTGCTTTTTTCATAAAAATTCTTCCTTTCAAATTCGATTTTCTCAAAACCGACCCGCGGGTCGGGATCTTTCATGAGACCATTATAGCGTCTTTGAAAAGACAATTCAACTAATAATTTATTAAGAAATCTTAAAGAATTCTTTAAGGTGACTATTTCCTTTTTTCGTGCTATCATGTAAAATGAAAAGGATTCAAAAAACAACCGGGGAAGATTTGAGACAAAAACCGACGAAGAACCGAAGGAAAAGACCGGAGGGGAAGAAGGAAAAAAGCAGGAGAGAAAGAGAAAAGGGATATCGGGAATGAACGCAGAAGAGAAGAGACAGCGAAACCATGAAAAAAGGGTGATGGCCGCGGCAAAGCGGCGCCGAAAGGAAGAAAAAAAGGCGCAGCGCCGTGAAAAAAATGCCGGGGGCGGCGGAAAGAGGAAGAACTTTTGGAAAACCTTTGCGATTGCGCTTGGGATTTTTCTGATTGTATTGATCCCGGTCGGAGCGGCAGTGAACCGATTTTTAGATACAAGTCCGTTTCAGGGGAAAGAAGAAGACGACTTCTCGGATGTGAAATTCGAGGTGCTCGTCGATCCGGAAAGTCCGTTTTTTGCGGAGTTTTCCGATTCGGAGCGGATCAATATCCTTTTGATGGGCGTCAACCCGCCGCTGACCGATACACTGATGCTTGGGAGCTTCGATCCGAAAAGCAAGCACGTGGATATCATCTCTATTCCAAGAGACACTTATTATTACAGACCGGGATACGGGGAGACGGAATATGCGCAGTATAAAATCAACGCGGCTTTCCAGAAGAACCCGATGAACACGGCAAAGGCCGTCAGCGAGATTTTAATGGGAATACCGATCAATTACTATGCGGTGGTAGAGTATGACGATATTCAGAAGATTGTCGATACCATGGGCGGTGTTCCGATGTATATTGAAAAGGACATGAATTACGATGACAATTGGGATAAACCGCCGCTTCATATTCATTTGAAAGCGGGACAGCAGACCCTGTCCGGCGAAGACTCAGTGAAATTCCTGCGCTACCGGCACGGATACTCCGAAGGGGATATCGGAAGAGTAAAGGCCCAGCAGGTCTGGATGAAGAATGCGCTGTCTCAGGCGATTGATTACGGGATTCTGGATGTCGCAAAAGTAGCATTTGAGGAAATTGACTCCAATCTGACCTATCGGGCGATGCTGAGCCTCGGGACGAAGGCGCTCGGGATGGACGCGGAAAATATTTCGACATATACCATGCCGCATACTTTGCAGGGAAAGCCGCCTTGGTATGTTTACCCGGATACGGTCGGCATTGAGGAAATGCTGCGAACCATTTACTCGATCGAGCCGGAAACGACAACGGACGGCGCAATCAGCGACGGCGCGGTAAAGAGCGAATAAGTAGAGGGGAAAGACAGCGGAAAGTAAAAAAAGAGAAGAGAAAAGAGAGACGAAAGAAACAGGGGAAACGGGGAGAAAAACAATGAAAACCGGAAAGAACAAAAAACGCGGCAGGATGAGGACAATCGGCGTGCTGCTCGCGGCATTCCTGCTTGCCGGGGGCGTGATGGCCGACCCGACCTTTGCCGCCGGGGCATTTACGGATGTACAGCAGGATTACTGGGCAAGAGAGGATATCGCACTTGCGGCAGAGAAGGGAATCGTCAACGGATATGAAACATCCGCCGGCGTCTACGCCTTCTATCCGGAGAATCCGGTCAGCTGCGAGGAAGCGGCGGCCATGCTCTACCGCGCGCTCCGCGCTGCCGGGAAACAAAAGGACGGCGATGGAGCCGCGCTGATCGAAAAACACAAGGAGGCACTGCAGGCCGCCGGGATTTCGGAGTGGGCGCAGGAATATGTCGCCTACGGTCTGGAACACGGAATTATCGGGTCGGAAGAGCTTGCTTCTTTTGTCGATCCGAACACGAAAGCCGGAAAACCGGCCCGCCGGATTACGGTTGCGGTATGGACGGCAAAAGCCCTGGAAAAGCAGAGAACCGGGCTGTATTATCTGCCGTTTACAGACGCATCGCAAATAAGCGATGAAGCGGCGCCGTATATTGATATTCTGTATCGGCACGGGATCATGAAGGGCTCTTGGCAGCCGGATGGTACGATTGCTTTTCAGCCGGAGTCCGGTGTGAAGCGCAGTGAGTTCGCGGCGATCAGCAACCGGGTGCTGACACAGGCGGAGGCCGGTTATGACCGTGCCAAGGAAACTTTCGCGCGCACACTGTCTTCTTCAGATACGATTCCGAGCGCGCAGCTTCGTCTGGCAAAGGATGCTGCCGCAATCGGCAGCCAGCGGGGCGCTGCGGCGGTGTCCGGAATGAGCTTTGCGGATGGAGAAGCGCCGCAGGTATTCTTTGTCGGAACACCGGAGCTGAAAAGCGGAACGATCGCCTCTTCAGAGAAACTATCCGCCGATACGGTAAAAGTCGGCATTCAGGGTGCGGATCGGACGGTATATTACCTTTTGACAGAAAAGACCGAGAACGCAGCACCCGTGCGGGCCGGGGAAGAAGTGCTCTTCCTTGCGGACGGCATCCGGCTGATTGAAATGAAATCTAAATAGTAAATACAGTAAATAGAATAAGATCTAAAAAAAGAAGTATAAAGCAATCGATAGAGTTGAATTCTTGTGCGGCGGCAGGATGCCAAAGCCTGCCGCCGTGTCTGACAGCAGCATCAAGCGCAAAAGCATTATTTTCCAAAAAAGAGACGGCTCCATAAACTCCATAGACAAATTTCATGAAATGAAAAAACAAGAGAGCGGCGAGAGCAAAACCGAAGTTTTTGAAACATTCGGAGTTTTCGGCATTGGCCGAAAGAATTCGGAAGCGACAGAATCCGGGAGCGAAGGGAGCCGGAAAAGGAAAAATAGAGAAAGGACAGAGCGTCAGGCTCGTGGTGAACAGGGAAAAAAAGGCGATTTTAAAAACAAAGAAAGTGGCGGAATTGAGGGAAATAGCCAAAGGTCTCGGCATAGACGGGTGTGAGAAATTAAAAAAAGATGCGTTAATTGACGCAATTGCGGGTAGTGATTCCAAAGAGGGAGAAGAGACCTCAGAAGCCGCATTTTCCGAAAAAAAGAAAGAAAAAAGGCCGGCTTCACCGGAAACGGAGGAGGCAGCAAAGAGCACGGAGAAAGCAAAAGAGCGGCCGCCGGTAGAAGGAATTCTGGAAATCGCGGAGGGCGGCTTCGGTTTTTTGCGCTTTTCGAATTTTTTAACGAGCGACCGGGATATTTATGTTTCGCCGACACAGATCCGGCGTTTTAATTTGAAGACGGGGGACAAGATCCAGGGGATCAGCCGGCTGCCGAACGAGGGGGAGCGCTTTGGGGCGCTGCTTTATGTCAATACGGTCAACGGAGAGGAGCCCGGTGCGGCTATCCGCAGGCCGGATTTCGAACGCCTGACACCGGTATTCCCATATGAGCGGATATCGCTTGAGGGAAGCAGCCGCGATCTGGCCACAAGACTGATCGATCTGATCGCACCGATCGGACGGGGACAGCGGGGATTGATTGTTGCGCCGCCGAAAGCAGGCAAGACGGTTCTGCTGAAAAAGATCGCCAATACGATTGAAAAGAATTACCCTGAAATGGAACTGATCGTGCTTTTGGTCGATGAGCGGCCGGAAGAAGTGACCGATATGAAACGAAGCCTTTCGAGCGGGGAAGTCATCTATTCGACCTTTGATGAAACGCCGCAGCACCATGTCAAGGTGGCAGAGATGGTGCTGGCCCGGGCGCAGCGGCTGGTGGAGCACGGAAAAGATGTGGTGATCCTGCTGGACAGCATCACAAGATTGGCGCGTGCCTATAATCTGGTCGTTCCGGCTTCCGGAAGGACACTTTCCGGAGGTCTGGATCCGGGTGCACTCCACAAGCCGAAGAAATTTTTCGGTGCAGCGCGAAAGATGGAGGAAGGCGGGAGCATTACGATTCTCGCGACCGCACTTGTCGAGACGGGAAGCCGGATGGATGATGTTATTTTCGAAGAATTTAAGGGAACCGGAAATATGGAGCTGCACCTTGACCGGCAGCTTTCCGAGAAGAGGATTTTCCCGGCGATCGATCTGAACAAATCCGGAACAAGGCGGGAGGATTTGCTGCTTTCGCCGGAGGAACTGGCCTCGATCTGGACCATGCGGCGTGCGCTGGCCAATCGCGGGACACAGGAAGTGACGGAATTTGTCATTGACAATCTGATGTATACCAGAAACAATAAAGAGTTTATGGAGGTTATCAAAAAAACCTTGAAGGAAAATCGGGATTAAGAATTACAGCAGAAAAGGGGACTTGATCAAAACATGGATTTAAAAAAGATATTTATCAAGGACGCCCGTCCGACGAAGATCGGCGGTCAGGCGATTTTGGAAGGAATTATGATGCGAGGAGCGGATCGAACGGCAACGGTGATCCGTCTTCCGGACCAATCACTGCACATCCGAACCGAGAAACTGCCTCCGGCAGGGAAGATCGCGAAAATTCCGATCCTGCGCGGTGTTGCTGCGTTTGTCAGTTCGCTGGTGATGGGAACGAAGATCCTCATGTATTCGGCGGATGTCCTGGAAAGTGCGGGCGCAGAGGGCGTCGAGGAAGAGGAGAGCCGGATGGCCGGTTTTATTGAAAAGAAGTTCGGTGAAAAGGCGGCGTGGAATTTTATGATTTATACATCGGTCGTGCTGGCAGTCCTTTTCAGTGTGGGAATTTTTGTTATACTGCCGACGGCGCTGGTGCATCTTCTTTCCGGGACGGTTCAGAATGAAGTCCTTCTTAATCTGATAGAGGGCGTCCTTCGAATCATTATGTTCATTCTTTACATCGTGCTCATCCGAAAAATGAGCGACATCCGCAGGGTATTCCAATTTCACGGAGCGGAGCATAAATGTATTCATTGCTTCGAAAACGGCCTTCCGCTGACACCGGAGAACTGTGCGCCGTTCTATACGCTTCATCCGAGATGCGGGACGAGCTTTCTGATGTTCGTGATGGTGATTTCGCTCGTGCTGTTTTCCCTGCTCGGGTGGCCGAGTCTTTTGATGAGGATCGTGTCAAGACTGCTTCTGATTCCGGTAGTAGCGGGACTTTCGTACGAGCTTCTCCGCTGGGCGGGCCGATCGGACAATCTTCTTGTGAAGATTCTGTCCATGCCGGGTCTTTACCTGCAGAAGCTGACGACCTGTGAGCCGGAACGGGAACATTTGGAGGTGGCGATCGCCGCGATGAAAGCGGTGCTGACGGCGCCGGAGACACCGACCTTTATCGGCAAATGCGATCTTGACGGAAATCTGATCCCGGGGACAGAGATGACATTGGAAGAGATCCGTGAGCGCAGGGAAGCACAAAAGGAAATGTCGAAAGAGACAAAAAAAGAAACAAAGAAGAAAACGAAAGAAACGCAGGAAGAAAGCAAATGAGTTTATTGGTAAAAGATATTTTGAAAATCGGCGATCAGCGTCTGATTCAGGCGGGGATTTCGGACCACAAGCAGGATTCGGAGGAGCTTTTCTGCTTTTGCTGCCATACGGAGCGAAAGTCGCTTTTCATGGACTGGGCAAAGGAAATCGACGACCACCAATGCGAACGATATTTTTCCTTGCTGGATATCCGGTGTGCCGGTCAGCCGCTCCAGTATATTACAGGTCATCAGGAATTTATGGGACTGGATTTTGCGGTCAATGAGCATGTACTGATTCCGAGGATGGATACGGAGGTGCTGGTGGAG
>CAKQWL010000023.1 GCA_934278965.1 uncultured Clostridia bacterium
GGCATTCAAGGAAGAAATCTTTCCCATCATCGGCATCGATACCGTAAAATCGCATTTCTCTTTTACCAAGCGGCTGATGCCAAAACCTTCCGAACCGATAACAAGCGCAATCCCGCCCGTCAGATTCGCCTCGTAATAATTGCAGTCGCCCATATCGCAGGCCGCGATCCAGATTCCGTTTTCCTTCAGCGTTTCCACAGTACGCGCGATATTCGTTACACGCGCCACCGGCATATACTCTATCGCTCCCGCAGACGATTTTGCGACCGTTTCCGTCAGTCCGACGCTTCTGCGCTTCGGAATGATCACACCGTGCGCCCCGGCACCTTCCGCTGTCCGCATGATCGCACCGAGATTATGCGGGTCCTCCAGTCCGTCCAAAATCACAAGGAACGGATCCTCTCCCTTTTCCCCTGCCGCTTCCAGAATCGCCTCCACCGTGCTGTATTCATGTGAAGAGACATACGCGACAACGCCTTGATGCGTTCCGCTTCCCGCGGCACGGTCCAGCGCCGCTTTCTCCGCCGGAATCACCGGGATCCCGGCATCCTTCGCCATTCCGATAATCTTACGCAGGGAGCCTTCCGGCTCTCTCTCTACCAGGAGCCGATCCATATCGCGTCCCGCGCGGAGTGCCTCCATTACCGGGTTTCGGCCAAACAGAAGATTTCCTTCCGGGTGTTCCCTTTCCTCCCGAGCGTTCCACTCCGCATCCGGCATCCGCATACCGCCGTATCCGGTTTTTCTTCTCTCGGCGGGTTCTGCGTGCCGCCGATCCCATCCGGCCGCTTTCTGCGTTTTTCTGTTATTTTCTCTCTTTCCTTCTCTCTTTCCCGATTGTTTTCTATCCTGTCTCATTCGCACACTTCCTGCTTTCTCTCTTCGTCCCGTATTCCTGTCTTTCCGCTTCCCGGATTGATTTCTCTGTACTTTATCGCCGATAACGAACAAATCGGTAGGAAACTCCGTTTTCTGTCACCGGTTCACTTTCCGAAACAACCTTCAGTAATCCTTTCTCCGCCAAGCGGTCCAGATTCTCAAAATGACGGTCGGCGCCGAATTCCGCGTCTATTTTGGTAATGAGGATTTCCGTGCAGTACGGAAGAAACTGCCGATAAACACTCTCCCCGCCGGCAGCAAAAACATCCTCCTCCAGATCGAGCCCTTCCGAAAACTCCAATGTCAGAAGCGTTGCCATAATTTCATCAAAAGAAGTGCAGAGAAAGGTTCTTGCACCATCCGCCGCCCGAACAGCATAATGTTCGTCTTTTGACAAAACGATCGTCGTACGGCCGGGCAGTGCTTTCCCACCGGGAAGAGATTCCAATGTTTTTCTCCCCATGATCAGGACTTTTCCCATCGTATTTCTCTGAAAATACTTCAAGTCCCCCGGCAGGTGCACGAGAAGTCCGCCATCTTTTCCGATGCCCCATTTTTGATCTACCGCCGCAATCGCTTTCATGTCCGTCCTTCGCTCCTTTCATGCGGCAGCTGCAAATCTTTCTGCCGCTCCGCCTTCTGTCTCCTTCGGTCTCCTTACGCCGCCTTACACTGCGATCGGGATTCCCGTAATCTGCGGATTTTTTTGATAATCCGTTATTTCGATATCATCTGTCGTGAAATCGTAAAAATCCTTGATTTCCGGATTCAGCCGGAATTTCGGCGCCGGATACTGCGGCCGCCGGATCAGTTCCTTTACGATTTCAATGTGCCGGTCATAAATATGGGCGTCAGCGATGACATGCACGAGTTCCCCCGGCACCAGTCCCGACACCTGTGCGAACATGTGCACCAGCACAGCGTACTGCACGACATTCCAATTATTCGCTGCCAAAATATCCTGCGAACGCTGGTTCAAAATCGCATTCAGCCGATTTTCAGTGACATTGAATGTCATGCTGTACGCGCACGGTTCCAGATTCATCTCATGCAAGTCCTGAAAGTTAAAAATATTTGTCAGGATCCGCCTGGAGTACGGCGCATTTTTCAGGTTCCAAAGAACATTATCCACCTGATCCATCTCTCCTTGGGCGAACTGGTACTTTACGCCCATCTGATACCCGTACGCCTTTCCGATCGAGCCGTCTGCGTCCGCCCATTCATCCCAGATATGCGGTTTCAAATCATGGATATTATTCGATTTTCTCTGCCAGATCCAGAGAAGTTCATCCACCGCGGATTTAATCGCGGTCGGCCGCAGGGTCAGTGCCGGAAATTCCTCCGACAAGTCGTAGCGGTTCACGATCCCGAAACGCTTGATCGTATGCGCCGGTGTCCCGTCCTCCCAGCGCGGCCGCACAATCTGTCCCTCTGACGAAAAGCCGTTCTCGATAATATCCGTACACATGTTCACAAACAGAACATCTGCTTTACTCATATCCTTTTTTCCTCCTGCCTCACTTGTTTTTTGTCCCTCCGAGAACTCCCGATTCAATCTCCGCGATCGCGGAAGCGGCCATTTGATCCAGTCTGGCTTCCTGTCCTGTCAAATACAGAAACCCTGCCAGCGCCTCAAACGCCGTTGCCCATTTGTAGGTAATCGGGTCCGCATTTTTCGGCTTTGTCGCCGACCGCCGATTGCGGGCGCGCCGCACCAGCGCCGCTTCCTCCTCTGTTAAGTGAAAGACTCCTTCGCAAGGAGTCTTTGCTTCATCTTTTTCTTTCATCCATTTTTTGATCACATACGCCTGTCCGTCCGCGCGCACGAACGGGACCGCACGGCGGTGCAGGATATCCGCATGGGATGCGTTTTCTTCCATCACATGTCTTCGGACATAAACCTCATAAACCGCATCCCCAAGATAGGCGAGCGAAGTTGTATTCAGCGTTTTTATATTTACCATTTTTCTCGTTCTCCGGCTCACCTTTCTTCGTCCAAATCTCGGCATTTCTATTCACGGATAATCTGTACTCCCTGCGGTGTATCCTTCAGCGTGATTCCTTTTTCCTTCAGCAAATCACGGATTTCATCCGCCCGAGCATAATTCTTCTCCGCCCTTGCCTTCTGTCTCTCATCGACCAGTGCCTGAATCTCCGTATCGACGGAATCGTCCTGCTCTGACTGGAGAAGTCCGAGTACATCGGTCAGCTCTGTCAGCCGCTTCAATGCCTCCGCCGCGAAAGCTCTGCTTGCTTCACCGCGTGCCGCGGTATTGATCGCCGTGATCATTTCGAATACGACCGAAATGGCATCTGCCGTATTCAGGTCATCATCCATCTTCTCGATAAATTCTTCCCTGCACCGATCCAGTACCGGCAGCACGGCTTCTTCCTCTTCATTCATCCCGCCTTCACGCCCGGCTTCCGAAAGATATTTCAAATTTTCTTTTGCGTTCTGCATTCTCGCAAGACCGTTCTTTGACTGCTCCATCAGCGCATCCGAGAAATTGATCGGATTTCTGTAATGACCGGAAAGCAGGAAAAACCGCATCACTTCGCCGCTGTAATCCGCGAGGATATCCCTCACAGTGAAGAAGTTGCCTTTGGACTTGCTCATCTTCTCGTTGTCAATCGTAATATAACCGTTGTGCATCCAATACCGGGCAAACGGTACTCCGTTGCAGCACTCCGACTGCGCGATCTCGTTTTCATGATGCGGGAACTGGAGGTCCTGTCCGCCTGCGTGAATATCGATCGTGTTCCCGAGGTGCTTCTTTGACATTGCCGAGCATTCAATATGCCAGCCCGGCCGTCCCATGCCCCACGGCGACTTCCAAGCGATCTCGTCCTCCGTCTTTCTCGCTTTCCAAAGCGCAAAATCAAGCGGATCCTGTTTGATATCCCCGACTTCGATCCTTGCCCCCGCCTCCAGATCATCAATGTTCTGCTTCGAGAGCTTTCCGTATTCCGGGAATTTCCGCGTTGAAAAATACACATCTCCGTTTACTTCATACGCGTATCCCTTATCGATCAGCGTCTGGACAAAATCGATAATCTCGGGAATATGCTCCGATACTTTCGGATGCACGCTTGCCGGCTTAATGTTCAGCGCCGCTGCGTCCTTAAAGTATTCCCGGATGTACTTTTCGGATACTTCCGGAGCGGTAAGCCCCTCCTCCCGGGCACGGTTGATGATCTTGTCATCTACATCCGTGAAATTCTGCACGAAGGTCACTTTGTATCCCCGATACTCCAAATATCTGCGCAGGGTATCGAAGACAACGAACGGACGCGCATTTCCGATATGAAAGAAATTATAAACCGTCGGGCCGCAGACATAAATCTTGGCCTCTCCCGGATTCATCGGCACAAATTCCTCTTTTTTTCTTGTTAATGTATTATATACTTTCATGATTTTTCCCTCTCATCAAAAGATTCAAAAAAGCGATTAGGCAGGTGGTCACACCTGCCTAATATTATATACTGCTTCCGCTTGTTTTTCAAACATATATTACAAATAGCTGACCGGGTTTTTTTGCACCCCGTTGATCAGCACTTCGAAGTGAAGTACATTGCCTGTCGCATTTCCGGTGGAGCCAATCGTTCCGATCACCTCACCCTTCTGTACATTCTGTCCGACCGACACGCTGATCGAATTGCAGTGTGCGTACTTGGTAACCACACCACCGCCGTGATTGATGGTGATCAAGTAACCGTAGCTTCCTCCGCCCCATCCGGCAAAGGTCACCGTTCCGGAATCCGCGGCCATGAAAGCCGTTCCCTTCGGTGCTCTCAGGTCGATTCCCTTATGCGAACGTCTCCCGCCGCTTCGGCTCGCGCCGTATCCGGAGGAAATTTCAACCGATGCAACCGGATACTGCAGGAAGCCGGACCCGGATTGTACCGCGATCTGCTTCGTACCGGTCAGCGCAATCTGCGTCACCGGTGTTGTCAGCACCTTTTCTTCCAGCACGGTGCTGGCTGTCACGATACCGTTCGTTTTGGTAACCTGCGTTTTTACTTCCTTCGTGCCGTTCTGCCCTGCGCTCTGCACCTGTACCTGCCCGCGATAAAGTGAATCGGACTCTGTATAAGCAACATCGTACGGAATGTTCTGCGTCTCTGTCGCAATTTCCGTAATTGTCACATGGACAAACGGATTCTTTTGATAAAGATTCAGCGTCTGGCCGATTGCAAGGCGCTTTTCCGATCCCGGATTCATCTGCTGCAGCTCATAAACCGAAAGTCCATTCGCAAGCGCGATATCCCAGAGCGTATCGCCGCCCTGCACGGTATAAGTCAGCGGAACGGATGTCCCGTTCAGGATATACTGTACTGCCTCCTCCACTTCACAAATGTAAGTTTCCGAAAGGCTGTTATCTTTCTCCGCATCCTCTGCCGTAACAATTTCCTTTTTCTCATAGGAAACTTCCTCGGCATAAGTCACTTCCGTAATCTCCGCGCCCGGTGTCGCATAACTGGAAACGATTCCGGCCAGCACGGCCTCCGCATCTTCCTTTGTCGCTACATAGAGAATATCCTCTCCGTTGACGGCCATGGCGTAAGCAGTTCCCTGCTCTGCGCTTTCCCCTGCGGCCTTGAAAAGCTCCGCTTCTGCAGTCACGGTCTTTTCCTGCCCCGGAATCGATATTGCTGTTAAATCTGCTACATCCCTTATCTCCAGCGATGCAAGGCTGCTTTCGCCCGAAGGCATGTCCGCTGCGGTGCAGACGGATACCCCCGCGAGTGCGACAGTCAAGACACCTGCACAAGCTTTCATAAGTTTGTTCATGATCTTTTTTTCCTTATCGTTTATTTGCGGCCTGACCGATGCCGGTCAAACAGCACCTCTATTGTTACACATTGATTACAATTGTGTCAACCCACGCGTACAATTCTTCACAGAACATTCATATTCCTTATTTTTCCAATTTCGGCGCTGTGCCTGCATTTTCCGGGGCGTTCGCTACTCTTCCGAAACCGTCACTTTTCGAATTCTCTGCGGCGTCTTCGGCTTGTCGTACAGATCTCTCGGCGTATTGACAATCTCGTCCGCCGCGTCCATTCCTTCTGTAATTTTTCCGAAAGCGGCATACTGCCCGTCCAAATGCGGGGCATCCGCAACCATAATGAAGAACTGGCTTCCGGCCGAATCCGGATGCATTGCTCTCGCCATCGAAAGCACTCCTCTTGTATGCTTCAGGTTATTCTCAAAACCGTTGGCCGCAAATTCTCCGGGAATATTGTGCCCAGGGCCGCCGGTACCGGTCCCGTTTGGACACCCGCCCTGAATCATGAAGCCCGGAATCACTCTGTGAAAAATCAATCCGTCATAAAACCCGCTTTCCGCAAGCGCACGAAAATTTTCTACGGTTTTCGGCGCGATCTCCGGATAATGCTCACCCTTCATGACTTTCCCATTTTCCATTTCAATCGTTACTGTAACCATTCTTTCCTCCTTATTCTTCTTGATTTTCTGATTTTTACACCTGTATTCTTTCTATCTTCATGAACAGATCCAAGCACCGACCAGCCCCATCAAAATCGTGATCTTGATCGGACTGATCCGAAACTTTGCCGCCAGCAGAAAAGACAGCGCAAAAATCACCAGCGGCACCGCATGAAGCGCTCCGTCCGTCCAAAGCACCGTTTTTCCGACCACGATCACCGCCGATGCGACAAGACCTACCGTCACCGGCCGGATCCCGACAAAAATCCCCTGCACCGTCCTGCTTTCATGAAACTTTTTCAAAAATGCCGACACCGTCAGGACAATCACAAACGACGGCAGAGCAACCCCGAAGGTCGCAGCGGCAGCTCCGGCAACTCCTCCGTACTGAAACCCGACATACGTCGCCGCGTTAACCGCAATCGGTCCCGGCGTCACCTGAGAAAGCGCCACCAGATTCGAAAATTCCGCTGCCGACATAAAGCCGGCCTCCTGCACGGTCTGAAAGATCATCGGCAGCATCGCAAGACCGCCTCCGAATCCAAAGACCCCGATCTTCATAAACATCACACAGAGAAAAAGATAAGCTTCCATTACGCGTTTCCTCCTTCCCCGCCGTTTCCGGTTTCGCCGCTCCCGTTCTTTCCGGCGGCAAGCGCCGTATAGACACAGCCGAGAACCGCCCCGATCACAATGGTAATCACCGCGTTCAAATCAAAAAATGCCACCGGAATGAAGCTCGCGGCCGCCAGCACCGCCGGAAACCATCCTTTCACGGTCTGCCTTGCTAGCTTGTAAGCAGAGTACAGGATCAGTCCGCAGGAAGAGGCCTTAATCCCGGCAAAAGCCCCGTCCACATAACGATTTTCTCCAATGGTGCCGAGAATCAATACCGCGAGGATAATGACAAGAAAGGACGGCAGGATCACCCCTACCGTCGCAAAAAGGGCTCCGGCAAAGCCCTTTCTATGATTTCCGATATAAGTCGCCGCATTGATTGCGATGACGCCCGGCATCGCCTGCGTCACCGCAATG
>CAKQWL010000024.1 GCA_934278965.1 uncultured Clostridia bacterium
TGCAGAATTCCGTAAAGCGAGGCAGGAATGCCGTGTCGTTGACGGATGGCATACACATTTCAAAGAAATTGGTAAGTACAAGCGGCTGGGAAGCGTCTGCGATGTTCACCTCGGCTGAAACGGTGTAAATCGTTTCGTTGTTGCACCGATCGCATAAAAGTAAATCCAGAGAGACGATGACATTTCCGGTGATACTGATATTTTGTGTACCGAAAATCGGCGTCCCCATACATTTTTCATCACATTCAGAAGTTTCCGCGTAAAGAATCCTTTCCGAGAAATTTCCGTCCGGCCCGACGACACGGAGCTGCTCTCCCTGCGCGTTCTGCAGGAATGTTGCGCCGGAAATGCCGGTGTTCACCTGAAGCTTCAAATTTCTCGGGTCGTCTACATTTTCAGGATTGAAGTAGCGCCGGCAGCGGATATCGGTTACTCTTTTGACTCTGTAATCTCTCGGAAGTCTCGGCTCAAAAACCTGATTCTGCACGGTTTTCATTCCCTGAAGATGAAAGAGTACCGCGTCATATACCTTCTGAACATAGAGAGGCTCTGTTACGACATCATTGAGATTGCCGGAAAATTCACAAAGCGTATTCGCGTTGCAGCAATTTTGATAGAGGTCGGTTGATGCTCGATTACCGAAACAACTCATAAATTTCCCTCCTTTAAAGGTCCATTATATTTCTTGGATAGTATATGTATTTTTTCGGTATGGTGTTACAAATTTGTGGCAAACTTGTCCTTAGGGTAGAAAATGAGAATCGGTCTGTGGTATAATTTTCTTTGGTTATTGCTTTGAAAGGGGGATTACTGAAATGAAATATCGAAAAGGGATGCGGGGTGCGGCGCTGCTGCTGGTTGCTGTCTTGTCATTTTGCAGTTTGACGGGATTTCAGCAGTACAGCGGACTGGGAACCGCTTATTACGAGGCCTCGATGGAAATCTTTGACGGGGCATCTTATCATGAAATTATTTCCGGACACAGCACAAACGGGATCCAGCATGCCCATTATGTGACGGCGGATTTATCAAATGGAAAGATTCAACCGATTGTATACAACGGCGAGGTGCGCGGGACCAGCACCGTCGGGGATATGATCCGGTATGCTGAGCAGCAGGGATATAAAGTAATCGCGGCTGTAAACGGGGACATCTACGATATGTCCTCCGGTACACCAAAGGGACTTGTCATTCACGGGGGAAATATTGTGACATCCGGTTATGCGCCGGATCGGGTCATTGCATTTTCGGAGGACGGGAGTGCAAAGCTCCTTCGTTCCAATATTGCCTACAAGCTCTCCGGTACGGTTGTCAAAAATCAGACGGTGACGACGAGCTCCGCTGTTGAAGTGCCGGTCACCGAGACCTATTATGAAATGGAACTGGTCACGCAGGAGGACGGAACCGTAGTAGAGCAGCAGGTAGAGAAGACCAGGACCGTTTATCAGACGCAGCAGCAGGAAACGACGGTCACAGAACCGGTGGAAGAAGAATGGAACGGAAAGATTGACTTCTTCAATGTTCCGTATGGCGCGGCAAAGGGACTTCACCTTTATAACCGGCATTATTCTTCCTCAACAAAGACATCCGGAAACTGCGTGGAAGTGGTTATTGAGTGTGAAGATATTCAGCTAAAACTGAATGACACGATTAAGGGAACTGTAAAACAGGTTCTTTCATCCACTTCCAATACACCGCTCACCGATAAAACGGTTGTATTGTCGACCGTGGCGGGTTCGGCCTCCGCAGAAATGCTGGCTTCTTTGAAGATAGGAAGTGAGATTGAGATTTCGGCGGAAGATACGCTTGACAGTGAGCTCCAGGATGCCTCCGAATGCATCGGAATTTATTATTCACTGGTCGAAAACGGAAGGAATGTAACAACCGGAGGTCAGGTCAATCCGAGGACCGCACTCGGAATTAAAAAAGACGGCAGTGTGGTGATCCTGGAACTGGACGGAAGACAGGCTTCCGTTTCAAAAGGATTGGCCCTCTCTGATCTGGCGAATGCGATGATCGAGCTTGGCTGTGAGACCGCAGTAAATCTTGACGGCGGCGGGAGCAGTGTTATCTATGTAAGACAGCCGGGAAAGGACCAGACGGCAAGCAGACAGTCGTCTCCGTCCGGCGGGTCGGAACGGAAGGTTGCGAACGGAATTCTGTTCGTTTATAAGCAAACCACTGCCGCGGGAGATTCGGAGCATCTGAATCTTTATCCGGAGTTGACTTTGGCGATGCCGGGTGCGAAGGTGCAGCTTACGGCGTATGCATCCAATGAACGGTATGAAAAATCGGTTTTGAAAGGAAAGGTTCTCTACGAGGTAGCGGATCCGCAGTATGGAGAAGTAGATGCGAACGGACTCTTTACGGCCGGAGAAAAAGCGGGGAGAGCGTCGGTTACGGCTTCTGCGAGCGGATATGAGGACGGAAAAACGGAAATTGAGATTGTCGATGATTTTGTCATCACGCCGTCAGTTTCCAAGCTGACCATTGAGGCCGGGGAAACGCGGGATATTAATGTGAGCGCCAGTGTCGGAAATTACGGGGTGACGATCCCGGTGCGCTCCGACGACAGCCTTTTCACCTTCCGCTGTGATGAGAATATCGGAACGATTGACGAAAACGGTGTGTTTACGGCGGTCACCTCATCGGCGATGTCGCAAAGCGGGAAGATTTATGTTTCTCACGGCAGTAAGTCCGTAGAGATTCCGGTACAGGTCGGCGCTTACATTGTGGAGTTTTCGGACACAGCAGAGCATTGGGCTAAAAAATATATCGGAACCTTAGCCGGCATGAAGATTTTGGACGGTATGGGTGAGAACCAGTTCCAGCCGGAAGGCTCTTTGACGCGTGCGCAGTTTGTAGCTATGCTGGCGAAAATGACCGATAATACCGATGTTTCATTGTCTAAAGCGGCGGGATTTACGGATGTAGCCGCGGGGGACTGGTATTACGGGTATGTCAACTGGGGATATGAAAACGGTATTGTAAACGGTATGGGAGACGGTACCTTTGCGCCGAACAGCAGCATTACAAGAGAGCAGATGGCAGTCATGCTCTGCAATTACGCAAGGTCGATCGGATTTGCGCTTCCGCAGACCGGCTCTGTTCCGGCTTTCAGTGATGCGGGCAGGATCAGCACATGGGCGGCGGATTATGTCGCGACATCTGCCGGCGCCGGCATTATTAACGGTTTTGATACCGGAGATTTCCGTCCGCAGGGCATTGCGACGCGCGCGCAGGCTGCAACTGTAATCTATAAAATGTGTCAAATTCGAGGAATCCTGTAGAAAGGAATAAATCTATGATTGAAGTTACAAAATTGAAAAACGGCGTTACGGTGGTGACCGAGCAGATTCCGTATTTACAGTCTGTTGCAATGGGCATTTGGGTACGGGCCGGTGCACGGGATGAAAATCCTTTGATTTCCGGCGTATCGCACTTTATCGAACACATGATGTTTAAAGGCACAAAAAAGCGAAGCGCACGGGAAATCGCAGAGGAAGTCGATCGTATTTCCGGGCAGATGAATGCCTTCACGGGAAAAGAAGCGACCTGCTATTATATGAAGACGCTTTCCTGCCACGCGGAAGCGGCAGCGGAGATCTTGTGCGATATGTTCATGAATTCCAGCTTTGATCCGAAAGAAATGTCCAAGGAAAAGCAGGTGATTTATGAGGAAATGAAAATGGTGAACGACTCACCGGAGGATGTCGTTCACGATACGATCTGTGAACTGGTTTTTAAGGGGAATCCCCTTGCCCGTTCCATTCTCGGAACGGAAAGTTCTCTTCGCGGTATTTCGCGGAATAAACTGACGGCCTACCGGGATGCGGAATATACAAAAGACAGTGTCGTGGTTTCCATCTGCGGAAATTTTGATGAAGGCGCGCTCCGGGAAATTTTCGGACGGGAACTGGATTCGCTGAAAGAGACAAAAGAAAGAAAGACAGCGGAAGATCTACTTTACCGCCCGGCGTACCGTTCGATTGTAAAAGATATCGAGCAGACCCATGTGTGTCTCGGTACGCGCGGCATTCGTCTGGACGATGAGCTTTATTATGCCTTTGCCGTGCTGAATAATATTATGGGCGGCACGATGAGCTCGCGGCTGTTTCAGAAAGTACGGGAAGAGAAGGGACTGGCTTATTCGGTATATTCTTCGTCCTCTTCCTTTACGGATATGGGGTACTTCAACATCTATGCCGGCGTTGCGCATGACAAGCTTGATGCGGCGATTCATGCCATCGGCGGAGAAATCCTGCGCCTTTCCAAGGATTTTGTGTCGAAAGACGAATTTGAGATGGCGAAGGAGCAGCTGAAGGGAAGTTATATCTTCGGTCAGGAAAGCGTCAACAGCAGGATGTTTGCGGCCGGAAAAAACCTTCTTCTCATGAATCGGGTATTCTCTGCGGAAGAAGTCATTCGGGAGATTGACCAAGTGACGATGGAACAGGTACGCGAGGCGGCAGAAAAAATTACAGATCTTGCTTCGTACAGTGCGGTAACCGCGGCAAACCAGAAGATCGATATCCGCAGGATGATGAGGAATTTCGGATGAAGATAAAAATTACAAGTGCAGCCGGAAGATTACCGGAATATGAGACACGCGGCGCGGCCGGGATGGATCTTCGTGCGTTTTTGAAAGAACCTGTTACCATCCTTCCGGGACACCGTGCATTGATCCCGACCGGACTTGCTATTGAGCTTCCGGAGGGTTTTGAGGCGCAGATTCGGGCGCGTTCCGGTCTTGCCGTCTCCTCCGGGATTGGTCTTGTAAACGGCATCGGAACCATTGACTGCGATTATAGGGGCGAGATCCGGATTCCTTTGATCAATTT
>CAKQWL010000025.1 GCA_934278965.1 uncultured Clostridia bacterium
CCATATTTCGCAGCTGTCGGATCGGTATGTAAAGCATCCGCTGGATGTCGTGTCGGTCGGTGATACGGTCCAGGTCAAGATCATTTCGATCGATCCGGAGAAGCAGAAAGTAGGATTAACGATGAAAGGATTGAGAAAGTGAAGAAGATAAAAGCCGTACTGTTTGATTTTGACGGAACTATTTTTGATACCAACAAACTGATTTTGGCCTCGTGGGGCGCGGTGTTTCAGGCAAAGGGAACGACGCCGAAATCCGAGGCGGAGATTCTCGCGAGTTTTGGGGAGCCGCTTTTGACAACGATGGAAAAGTGGTTTCCGGGCGAGGCGGAGGAGTGTATTCGGATTTATCGGGATTACCAGAAGGAAATCTTTTTTGATCAGATCGACCTTTGCCCGGGGATGGACGAGCTGATCCGGAAGCTTGCGGCACTCGGATTTCAGCTTGCGATCGTGACCTCACGGCTGACAAAGAGCACGGTTGACACGTTGGAAAAGTATGATCTTCTTCGGTATTTTGATACCGTTGTGACCTGTGATGATACCGATAAGCACAAACCGGATCCGGAACCGGCGCTTTTGGCACTGGAAAGGCTCGGAGTGTCGGCGGAGGAAGCCATCATGATCGGCGACAGCCGTTTCGATATTCTGTGCGCTCATAATGCCGGGGTTCAGGCTGTGCTGGTTGAATGGTCCGAGGCGATGCACGGACAGGCGGAAATACAGGCAGGAGCGGAGGGAAACGAAAAGGAGATCCCGGATTATCGGATTGGCAGAGCCGAGGAGCTTCTGGAGATCCTTTCACGGTAGTATTGAGAGAGTTTTACGAGAATGATTCGTATTTTTTACGGACGGGAGACCGTCGATAAAGCCAAATTTATCTTTGAACACGCAGGAACCAGGCCGCTTGTGCTGGTCCCGGATCAGTTCACGCTGGAAGCGGAACGAGAGGCGCTTTTTCATCTCGGAAAAGAGGCAATATTGGATCCGGAGATCACGAGCATATCACGGCTTGGTTTTCGTTTGCTTTCGGAGACCGGCGGTGTTAAAAAGCGGATGATTGATCCGTACGGACGCCATATTCTCTTGACTTCGGTGATCGGTGAGCTTGCGGATAAGGGGGCGCTGAAGGTGTATGGGGCTCTTTCCGGAAAGGGCTCTTTCACGGAGCTGGTCAACGACTTTATCTCGAATCTGAAACAGCGCAGTATTCGGCCGGAAATGGCGTCCGAGATACAGGCTGCGCTTCCGCAGGATGAGATCCTGGCGCGCAAGATGGCGGATCTTTGCAGAATTTATGCGCGGTATGAGGAAAAGCTGGCGGGGAATCTGCTGGATACGGAGGATTACATTGATTTGTTCATCCCGGCGGTAGGAAAGTCCAAGGCGCTGGCCGGACGGGAGATCTGGATATGGGGGTTTGATTCCCTGGCGCCGAAAAATGCGGAATTTGTGAAAGCGCTGATGCAGGTATGCAGCGTGAATCTCGTTGTGACGGCCTCCTTGGATCGGCGGGATCGGGAGCTGTTTTCTGCGACACGGCATCTGATGGAGCAGATGGCGCGTGCAGCGCAGGAGCTCGGGACAGAGTGCGTCATCGAGGAAATGAAAGGAAGTCCGAAAGCGGAAGCCGGTCGGGAAAGTGCGGGGATGGTACTGGAGCGGGAGCTTTTCTCGATTCCGCCGCTCCCGGAAGAACCCGGAAACGCCTCCTCTCAGGTAACACTGACTGCGGCGGCGAACTGCTACAGTGAAGCGGCTTCGGCTGCCGCGTATGTGACGCGGCTTCTGCGGGACAAGGGCCTTCGCAGAAGGGATATTTTGCTCGTATGCAACGACCTGAACAGCCGGGGAACGATCATCAAGCGTGTTTTCGCCGAGTACGGAATGAGCGTTTTTACGGATGAGAAGCGGAGTATTTTGAGCAATCCGGCAGTGATTTATGTGCTTTCCCTCCTTGAAATCATCGCCGGAGGATACAAGACAAAAGATATTTTTCGCTTTCTGAAAACGGGTCTGACGCCGCTGGGCGCCGAGCAGATCTCAGAATTGGAGAATTACGCGATCAAGTACAAAATACGGGGCGGCTTTTTGAAAAAGCCATTCCGTTACGGAAAACATGAATACGGGGAAGAAGACTTTGCTGCGTTGGAAACGGAAAGAGAAGCGCTGATCCTATTTTTATCCGAGTTTGAAACCGAATTTCGTGCGAGCCGCAGGGCGGAAGACCGGATTCGGGCGCTTTATCGTTTTTTGAGCGGCAAAGCCGAGCTGCCCGGCCGAATTGATGCATTGGCCCAGGAACAGGCGGTTCTCGGATTTACAGATGCGGCGCAGGAACTGGCACAGGTGTATGCGGCGATTCTTTCGGTGCTGGATCAGATCGTAAACGGGATCGGAGAGGAAACACCGTCGGTCGAAACGCTTGTTGAGCTGCTCCGTGCAGGCTTTGAATCTGTACAGCTTGGGAGTTTACCGCCCGCGGCGGACGGACTGGTGCTCGGGACGATGCAGCGGACAAGAACCGGACGGGTGCGCGCACTGGTGGTGCTGGGCGCCAATGACGGAATTTTGCCGCTGGAGATCCTCCCGGAGGAGCTCCTTTCGGAGGACGAGAAAAAACGGCTCTCAGAGCAAAGCCTTGAAGTGGCGGATTTAACAGAGCAGCGGGTGCTGGAGGAAAAGCTGGCCATTTACAGAACACTGTCGCTTCCGTCCGAATTCCTTTATATGAGTTACGCGGCTTCCGATCCGGAGGGAAACGAACAGCGTCCGTCTCGTATTTTTCAAACCGTGCGGAAGATTTTTCCGTCTGTCGAGGTGTCCGGCGCACTGGAGGAGACCGGCAAACGGGAACCGATGGTGCTGATGGAAGAAGAACGGAGTGCGCTGGGATATTTCGTGACAGCGATTCGTGAAAATCTGTCCAGTGGCGCTTCGGAAGCGGCGGCGGAGTGGCGTGCGCTGGCGGAATGGTACCGCAGAAATGAAGGGGAGCTTTTGAAAAGAGCCTCGTCCGGTCTCTTGTTTCGAAATCGGGACGCGCGCCTTTCACCGGAAAGTGCCGAGCGTCTTTATCGGAGCGGCGGGGCGGATCCGGTTATCAGTCCGTCAAGACTGGAGCGCTACGGACGCTGTCCGTTTTCGCATTTTATTTCCTATGGACTTCGTCCGGAGGAGCGTCGGATTTTCGAAGCCGGAATGCGCGAAATCGGGGATGTGTATCACGAATGTCTGATGCGGTTTTCCGATATTTTGTCCGAACGGGGCGAATGGCAGACAATTACAAAAGAAGAAAGCGATGCCCGGCTGGAGGAGCTGATCGAAAAGACGGCGGGGCAATACCGGGAGGGTCTTTTTGATTCCGGAGCGGAGGAGAGCTATCGACGCACCCGCATGAAAGAGGTCCTGAAGGAGGCCGGGTGGATGCTGGTGCTGCAGTGCCGGAGCGGAAGAATTGAGAAAATGTACTTTGAGGAATCCTTCGGGCAGTCCGAGGAAAAAAAGTTTCCGCCGATCGAAGTGGAGACCTCCCGAGGAACTGTCCGGATTGAAGGGAAGATCGACCGGGTCGATGTTTTGGAAGGCGGCGCAGTCAAGGTCATTGATTACAAGTCCGGAAACGAAAAATTCGATGTCGACGAGGCACGGGGAGGCTGGCGGCTTCAGCTGCTTTTGTATCTGAAGGCGGCGCTTCGGGAGAAAAAAAGCGGCGAGGAGCATCCGCCGGCCGGAGTTTTTTATTTCATGATCCGCGACGCGGAGCTGGCCGGAGACGGGATCAATGAAAAAGAAGCGGCCGAAAAGCTGTCAGAAGAGATCAAGAAGGAATTTCGAATGAGCGGACTGATCGTGGACCGCGGCAGCAATGTGGAGGATATCGCCGGGGATTTCATGCGGTATTCGGATATCGTCGAGGGATTGCAGAAGGTTCGCGCTTCGAAGGAGACCGGCGGCAATGAAGATGCCGGTCCGGATACAATTTACAAAGGGTGTGTCATGAATGAGGAGGAATTTTCGGAGCTTTCCGCTGCGTTTGACCGAAAGATCCGGGAGCTGACAGATGCGCTTATCTGCGGAGAGATCTCTGTCCGGCCGAAGCGTGTACGGGACAAGACGGCGTGTCGATTCTGCACATACCACAGCATTTGCGGGTTTGATCTTAATATCCCGGGATTTTCCTACGAAAAAATCCTGTAACACATCAGCGGGCGGCTTCATATGTTATACTACAAAACAAAAAAATAATTAAGAAGCAGGTGAAAAAATATGGCAAACGGATGTGGGATCCTGAATAACGAAGGGATCGATACCAGCTTATTATTCTTCTTCCTCTTACTTGTAATCATTTTCTGCAACTGCTACAG
>CAKQWL010000026.1 GCA_934278965.1 uncultured Clostridia bacterium
CTTTGTGCCGTAAATGATGCCGAGGATGATGAAGATCACAAGCGGCATGATAACGGCAAAGATCACCATATTCATATCCCGCACACTGAGCTTCAGCTCCGTTTTCAGAAAAGTAAAAAAGCGTTTCATGCGTCCCCCTCCTCATCCGAAAGCTCCAAATACGCATCTTCAAAGTGTTCACAGCCACACTGCCGCTTTGCCTGCTCCACGGTTCCGCGGAAAACGGGCGTCCCCTTTTTCAAAATGCAGATCTCATCACACAACGCTTCCACCTCATCCATAAAGTGAGAGGTCAGGAAAATTGTCAGTCCTTGTTCTTTTAAGTGTTCCAGCGTTTTCCACACGCCGCGCCGCGCTTTTGCGTCAAGGCCGGTAGTCAGCTCGTCAAGAAATACCAGCTCCGGCTGCGGGATCAGCGCCAGCACGATAAAAAGTCGCTGCCGTTCGCCGCCCGAGAGACCTTTGACCGGCGTGTTTGCCTTATCCCCGATACCGAACTGCTCACACAGCACATGCCAATCGGCAGGGTTGCGGTATAGGCTTGCGGTTTCCTCGCAAAGCTCGGAAACCTTGATTTCTTTCTGATAGTCCCCCTCCTGAAACTGTACGCCGATGCGCTGAAACAGTGTGCGCCGGTGCTTCTTCGGATCTTGCCCCAGCAGGCGGACCGTTCCCGCATCGGCCTGCTTTGTGCCGAGCATACACTCGATTGTGGTGCTTTTTCCGGCCCCGTTGGCGCCGAGCAGACCGAATACCGTGCCGCTTTTCACCGAAAGATTCAGATGATTGACTACGATTTTTCCAGCGTAGGATTTTGTCAGTTCTTCAACGAAAATCGCTTCATTCATTCCTGAATCCTCCTGACTGCACGCAGCTCAATATAGCCTCTTTCTCCGCGAGGCTCCAGCTGTATCCGCGGATTTTCGTCATCCCACCGGTATCCGATTGCAGCCGGATTATACTGATCCATTGCGTACTGCACGGTTTGGATGGCCTCGCAGTAGTCCTCCTCCCGGAACGGGGGACCCTGAAACATCAGATACTCCGCGGCCGGCAGGCGGATGGTATCAAACCCTTCCGGAATGACCCCCGCATACCCGGGTTCCTCCTCCACGCCCTGCACATAGGTTGAGGTTCCCGGCTTCTTGTACTTTTCCGGCAGCCACAGGCAGACCGGCTCCCCGCCGAGCGAGCGCATACTCATCAGAATGCCCCAGACGTCGCAGCTGACCTCCTCGCAATACGCAAAGTACTCCGCCGCCGTCGCCGCGCGTTTAATCACACACAGCCGCTCCGGCTTTGAAACAACCTGAATGAAAATCGGTTGTACTTTGGACATATCCATCGACTCCTTTCTTAGCTCACGATATTTTATGCCGTAAGGAATGAACAGCGGGATCGGAACCGGATGCTTCATGTAATCGCTGGGATTCAGTCCGAATTCCCGAAAAAAGGCCCGCGTAAAGGTATCCACATTGGAAAAACCCATCGCAAAGGCCACGTCAATGACACGCTCCTTTCCGTCCCGCAGCCGCACCGCCGCCTGCGAAAGCCGCAGTTTACGAATATATTCCGCCGGCGTCAGATCCAGATATTCCCGGAAGAGACGGTAGGAATACCATGGCGAAAAATACGATTCGCGCACAAAATCCGCCAGACTGAAATCCTGATTCTTGTTTTTTTCAATGTAATCCTGCATCCGCTGAACAGCCAGCACCTGTTCCTTCATCCCGCTCACTTCCTTAGCAAACCTATTTTATCGTAGCCGGAGCCTTTTTTCTCGACTTTCCTTGCCATTTCCGCCTGGCCGCATTCGCTTTTTACATCCTGCCGACCTCCGGTCCGCCTTCCATCCCCATGGACTTCCGGACCCATGCATCCAGAAACCGCATCTGCTCCTCGGTGTGGAACCAGTGCTCCCCCTCTTCCATAACCGTCAGCGGCGCGCCGCACCGCTCTGCGAAGGCTGTCATCGTTTCAAGCGAGGTTAGGCAATCCCGCCCGCCGTACAAAATCCGGGTCGGCACCGTCCATTGAACCGGATGCGCCCGCACATAGCCAAGATACGCCCAGGACAGGGGTTCTCCGTCGTCAAACGGAATTTCTTTGCGGTGTGCAAGCTCCGCCTCCGAGATTCCCGCCTGCCGCATTCGATCCCGGATCAGCCGCTCCATATTTACGATGGGCGAAATAAACAGGGCCCGATTCACCATCCCTCCGATCCGCGCACTCATGGCCAGGAAGGCCCCGATGCTGTTGGCAATTAAAATGATTTCTTCATATTCTTTTCTCTTGGCGGCGAAAAACGGCCAAAACTCCCGTTCCGCCTCCCACGGCTTCTGCGCCTGATAGTCCAGGCCTATGACATCGCTGTCCGTAAACAGCGTCCTATAATGCTCGGCTTCGGCGGCATTTCCGCCTTGGCCATGGATATAAACAACTAACTTTTTCATTTTCTCTTTCTCACTTTCAAAGAAACGATGTTTTCCTGCAAGAGCCGCAAAAACCGTCCGGCGTGCGCCCCGTCCATCTGCGTGTGATGAAACTGAAACGACAGCCTCAGCGTCGTCTAGAAAAGCCCCTTATGATATCGGCCCCAGATGAGAAACGGGTTGTTGAAAATGCCGCTGTTCATACC
>CAKQWL010000027.1 GCA_934278965.1 uncultured Clostridia bacterium
GGCGAAGACTGCTGCCGCATCCAAGAGCAGCAGAGCATCCGCTGCAAAAACCGTAAAGGCGAAAGATACGACGGCGGCCGCTGCGGCTCGAACGAGAAAGACAAAAGAAAAGAGTGAAAAAGTAAAGAGTGAGCCGTCCAAGGCGGAAAAAACGACAGCTGCTTCTGTGAAAAGAAAGACAAAGCAGGGCGGAAAGGCGGCGGCTTCTCTTCGAGTGATTCCGATCGGGGGATTGAACGAGATCGGCAAAAACATGACTCTTCTGGAGTATGGCGATGATATTATGATCATCGACTGCGGGATGTCCTTTCCGGAGGATGATATGTACGGAATCGACTGCGTCATTCCGGATTTCTCCTATTTGGTGGAAAACAGCAAGAAGGTAAAGGGGCTGATTTTGACACACGGACATGAAGATCATATCGGCGCAATCCCGTATCTTTTGAAGAAAATCAATGTGCCGATTTACGGGACGCGTCTGACACTCGGATTGGTCGGAAATAAATTAAAGGAGCATGGCATCCAGGCTCGGCTCAATACGATCCATGCGGGGGACCGGGTACGGATTGGAGTGTTTGATATTGAAACCATCCGTACGACGCATTCTATAGCGGATGCGATTTGTCTTTCGATCGATACCCCGGAGGGCCGGGTGTTCCATACCGGGGATTTCAAGGTAGATTATACACCGGTAGACGGAGAGCCGATTGACTTCAGAAGACTCGCGGAAATCGGGCGCGAGGGCGTTGATTTGCTGCTGGCAGATTCGACGAACGCGACACGGAACGGATATACTGCTTCCGAAAAAACGGTCGGGCAGACGCTGGCAACCATTTTCCGGCAGACGGAATCCCGGATTATTATTGCGACCTTCTCTTCCAATGTCCATCGTGTGCAGAAGATCATTGACAATGCGGTGCTTTGTAAGCGAAAGGTTGCCATTTCCGGGCGCAGTATGGTAAATGTAGTCAACCTTGCGCTGGAGCTTGGATACATCAGCATTCCGGCGGGAGTACTGGTGGATATCAATAAGCTGAAGGGAATTCCGGATCGGGAACTTGTGATCATCACGACCGGAAGTCAGGGAGAACCGATGAGCGCGCTTTCCCGGATGGCGAACAATGACCACAAGTCGGTCCAGATTCGAAAGGGTGACACCGTTATCCTTTCTTCCACCCCGGTACCGGGAAATGAAAAGATGGTGGCGAATGTTGTCAACAAGCTGTATGAAAAAGGCGCGAAGGTCATTTATTCGGATATTGCGGATATCCATGTGTCCGGACATGCCTGTCAGGAAGACTTGAAACTGATCCATTCCCTGCTCAAGCCGGCGTATTTTATGCCGGTACACGGGGAATACCGCCATTTGAAGCATCATGCAATGCTGGCGCAGGAACTCGGAATGCCGGCGGATCATATCTTCATTCTGGAAAACGGAGATATCCTGTCCTACCGGAACAAGAAAGTGACGGTTGCCAAAAATGTAGTACCGTCCGAGGCCGTCTTTGTAGACGGATTCGGAGTCGGAGATGTCGGAAATATTGTACTCCGTGACCGAAAGATGCTTTCGGAGTCCGGGATCATCATTTTGGTCGCGGCTATCGACGGAGCAGCGCATCGGGTGGTTTCCGGTCCGGATATCGTTTCACGGGGATTTGTGTATGTCCGGGAGAGTGAGGATCTGATCGAAAAAGCGCGTACCGTGGCCGAGAAGGCGCTGGAACGCTGTGAAGAAGAAGGAATCACGGACTGGAATGCAATGAAGTCTTCGGTGCGTGACGCGCTGCGGGGATTCATTTATAAGTCCACCGGAAGAAGTCCGATTATCCTGCCGATCTTTTTGGATGTATAAATCGGATGTGCAGAGCGAGTGTGAAAGGAGGAAACAGAATGAACGTATACAACGAAGCGCACAACCTTGCGCGTGCCTTGAAAGAGTGTGACGAACTAAAAACCTATCAGGAGTTGAAGGAGAAAATTCAGAAGACACCGGAGCTCGCCTCCGCGATCGCGGATTTTCAGTCTCTTCAAATGCAGGCCCAGTTAAAACAAATGGCAGGAGAAGAGCTGGACCCGGAAACGGCCGAGAGGGTACAGCAGCTTTACGGTATTTTGCTTCGGGATCCCGCTGCGGCGGAGTATATGCAGGCTGAAATGCGGTTTTCTTTGATGATGAATGATGTGTATCAGATTTTAGGAGAGGCGATCGGACAGGTTTCTCCTTTTGCCGGTGCAAAGGAAGAGGAAAAATAGAGAAAATCGCCGCTTATCGGAAAGATAAGGCTTGGCAGTAATAGGAAAATTTGATATAATAACTCAGTTAATACGCGTTAATAATGGGTTGGAACACCAGATAAAGGAGAGATATTTATGATTTATGCAAGTGATTTTCGAAAAGGCATTACTTTTGAAATCAACGGAGAGCCGCATGTCGTTCTCGATTTCCAGCATGTAAAGCCTGGAAAGGGTGCGGCGTTTGTTCGGACAAAGTACAGAAATATTCTGACCGGTGCAACCAGAGAAGAAGCTTTTAACCCGAATGATAAGTTCCCGAAGGCACACATCGAAACAAAGGTAATGCAGTATCTTTATAATGATGGCGAGCTTTACTA
>CAKQWL010000028.1 GCA_934278965.1 uncultured Clostridia bacterium
ATCTATTTCACAACGATGTTCAGGAGTTTGTCCGGAACCGCAATCACTTTGATAATGTTTTTGCCCTCCACCAAAGCCCTGACACGCTCATTTTCCATGACCGCTTTTTCAAAAGTGTCTTTATCCAGGTTGGCCTGAACGTTAAGTCTTTCCTTAATCTTGCCGTTAATTTGTACTGCGATTTCG
Organism: uncultured Clostridia bacterium; assembly: GCA_934278965.1. GTDB lineage: Bacteria > Bacillota > Clostridia > Peptostreptococcales > Anaerovoracaceae > QAKD01. The sequence goes on from CAKQWL010000028.1 coordinate 187, forward strand.
ATTTCGTCCTTGATCAAAGCCTTTTCATCGTAAGCCGGCCATGCTTCGTCATAAACAGAGCAAGTATGACCGATGTGCTGCCACATTTCCTCGCAGATATGCGGCGCGAACGGAGAAAGAATCAGGATCAGCTTCTCAACAGCATCCTTCAAAAGTCCCTTATTTAAAGACTCCTGTTCCTTGTACCGATAAAGCTCATTTACAAGCTCCATAATGGAGCTGATCGCAGTGTTGAACATAAAGCGCCCGCCAGCATCTTCTGTTACCTTCTTGACGGAAGCATTCAGTTCATAAGCCAGTGATTTTTCTGCTTCTCCTTCTGCTGTGTAACAATCCGGCGCACCCTGAATCTCGCCGGCCAGCTCATAAACCAGACGGTATACACGGTTCAGGAAACGATAAGAGCCTTCCACTCCGGCATCCGACCAATCCAATTCTCTGTCCGGCGGTGCGGCGAAAAGAATGAAAAGTCTTGCCGTATCCGCGCCGTAGCGCCCGATAATCTCCTCCGGTGATACAACATTTCCGATGGACTTGCTCATCTTCTTTCCGTCCTTGATAACCATTCCCTGTGTCAGCAGATTGCGGAATGGTTCCTCGTCCTTCGTCAGACCGAGATCATAAAATACCATCTGGAAGAAACGGGAATACATCAGGTGCAGAATCGCGTGTTCTACCCCGCCGATATACTGATCGACATTCATCCAATAAGCAGCTTTTGCCGGGTCAAAGGCCGCCTGATCATTTCTCGCATCGCAGTAACGCAAAAAATACCAAGAAGAATCCAGGAATGTATCCATGGTATCCACTTCCCGTTTTGCCCTTGCTCCGCAGACCGGGCATGTCGTATCCGCGAAAGTCTTACTGGTTGCGATCGGGGATTCACCTTTTCCCGTAAATTCCACATCGGTCGGAAGCAAAATCGGAAGATTCTCTTCTTTCTCCGGAACCCACCCGCAGTGCTCGCAATAGATCATCGGAATCGGCGTACCCCAGTAGCGCTGTCTTGAAATCAGCCAATCCCTCAATTTATAATTGATCGCCTTCTTGCCGATCTTCTTTTCTTCCAGATATTCGATGATTTTCTCGATCGCCTGCTTATTATCCATCCCGGTAAACATTTCGGAATTGATCATCTTTCCTTCCGCAACAAATGCCTCTTTCAGATCATTGACATCTATCGAAGGATCCTCCGGCTGTACAACCGGGATAATGGAAAGACCGAACTTCTTCGCAAATTCAAAGTCACGCTCATCGTGCGCCGGCACTGCCATGATCGCGCCCGTTCCGTAATCCATCAGAACATAATCCGAAATATAAATCGGAACCTCTCTTCCATTCAGCGGATTGACAGCATAACGGCCAAGGAACACACCGGTCTTCTCATTTGTCGTCGAGGTTCGCTCAATATCGGTCATTTTCTGCACTTTGTCCTGATATTCCCGTACGGCCGGCTCATATTCCGTACTGCTTACCAATGCATCAATAAAAGGATGCTCCGGTGACATGACCATGTAAGTTACACCATACAACGTATCCGGTCTCGTCGTGAAAACTTTCAGTTTTTGATCAAAATCCTTGATCGCAAAATCAACTTCCGCGCCAACCGATCTTCCGATCCAGTTCTTCTGCATGGTTTTAACCTTCTGCGGCCATCCCTCCAGCTTTTCAAGATTGTCCAAAAGACGATCCGCATAATCCGTGATTTTGAGATACCACTGTGAAAGGTTCTTTTTGCCGACAACGCTGCCGCAGCGTTCACAGCATCCGCCGACGACCTGCTCATTCGCCAAAACCGTTTTGCAGCTCGGACACCAGTTTACCGGATTTTCTTTTTTGTAAGCCAGTCCCTTCTTATAGAACTGAATGAAAATCCACTGCATCCATTTATAATACTCCGGTGTGCAGGTCTCGACTTCTCTGTCCCAGTCATAGGAAAGTCCCATTCGCTTGAGCTGAGCTGTCATTTCTGCGATGTTGGAAAAAGTCCATTCCGCCGGTTTTGCTCCGTGCTTGATCGCCGCATTTTCCGCCGGAAGGCCAAAGCTGTCATATCCCATCGGATGAAGGACATTAAAGCCATTCATATGCTTGAACCTCGCAACGACATCACCGATTGAATAATTCCGGACATGTCCCATATGGAGTTTCCCCGACGGATACGGGAACATCTCCAGCACATAGTATTTCTTCTTCTCCGGATCCTCCGTCACTTTGAAAGACTTGTGCTCTTCCCAATATTTTTGCCATTTCTGTTCGATTTCATTAAAATCATACTTCTCGTTCATTTTCCGTCCCTTCCTCATATTGAATACAGGCACAGTCGCCCCAAACTTTTTCGATATTATACCGCTCGCGCATTTCAGCTGTCAGAACATTTACAATGACATCCCCGAAATCAAGCAGAATCCAGCCGGATGCCGGCTTTCCTTCCACGCTTTTCAAAAGGATCCCTTCTTTCGCAAAACGATCATCGACTTCCTCGCTCAGCATTCCGATCTGCCGTTCCGATCCGCCGGATGCGATTACAAAATAATCGGCGAAAGATGCCTTCCCTGAGATGTCGATCAGCACAATATCCCGCGCTTTTTTCGCATCGAGCGTTTCCGCCGCAAGAAGTGCAATACTTTTTGATTCCGTCATTCCTTTTTTCTCTTCCTTTCCCGATAAATCATTTCTGGCCTTTATCGTATCTTCATCAATCGGAGTATGTTCCCGTTCCAAGAAACGAATTGTTCCCTCTAAGCTTTGAAGCACTGCCGAATCCAGATTTTCTTCCGCGGTCTTTCGAAGTTCTCCCACGCCGGGATAATCACGCCCGGGCTCGATCGCATCCGCAAGAAAAACGATTTTTTCCAACAGGGACATTCCGGCTCTCCCGGTCGTATGATAAGAAACCGCGTTCAGAAGATCTTCATCCTCGATGCCGAAATCCCGTTTCATTACCGCGGCCGCGATCTTACTATGCGCAAGATTCGGGCTCGTCAAATACCTTTCCGGCAGATGAAATTCCCGAACATAATCGGCAAGCTCCGCTCCTTCCACATACCGGTAAAGGTCGTGACAGAGGGCGGCAAGCTCCGCCTTTTTCGGATCGGCGCCATAGCGTTCTGCCAGCAGGACTGCCGTATCCCGCACACCATAGGTATGGCGCCTCCGTTTTTCCGGAAGTCTTTTTTCCACCTCACGAATGATAAAGTCTCTGTTCAATGATATATTCCCCTATTTCTTCCGGAATCTCATCCGGCATATCGGAATTTCCGCTTTCTAACAGCTTCGCCGCACGCGCGCGGATCTCCGTTGATGAAATGTCCACTGCCGGATTGTCCAAAAATACAATATCCGCGTCGAAATTCTCTTCTAAAAACTTTTTCTGTTCCAAGAGTTCTTGCTCTTCATACCCCGGCCGTACGCCGACAATCAGCGGAAAGGAAGAAATCAGCTCTTCCGCGCGTTTCCAGGTATGAATCTTCAGGAAGGAGTCCGCACCGAGTATGAAGCAGATCTCATCCGCCTCCCCATACTTCTCCCGCATTGCCGTCAGTGTATCAATCGTGTAAGACACCGAATCCGGTCTCGAAAGCTCGTAATCGGATACGCCGAGACCAGGGATGCCTTCGATTGCCTTCTCAATCATCCGGATGCGGTCTCTCCCGTCTGCCGGGCGCTGATTCGGCTTAAACGGCTGATGCGCTGCCGGCACAAAAAGTACTTCATCAACCATTCCGCTTTCAACCGCGCTGCGGGCAAGAGCGACATGCCCTGTATGAACGGGATCGAAAGAACCCCCGAAAATTCCGATTTTCATAAGTATTTCCTGCTTTTCTCTACTTCAGCCGAATTCCGAGCTCATCAAGCTGCTCCTCCGTTACTGGAGCCGGCGCTTCGGAAACCATACACTGCGCCGCCTGATTCTTCGGAAATGCAATAACTTCACGGATAGACTGCTCCCCGCTGAGCAGCATTACCAGCCGATCCAGCCCGAATGCCAATCCGCCGTGCGGCGGCGTTCCGTAGCGGAATGCTTCGATGAGGAATCCGAATTTTTCATCGATTTCCTCTTTCGTCAATCCAAGTACTTCAAACATCTTTGCCTGGAGCGCGCGATCATGAATTCGGATCGAACCGCCGCCGAGCTCCACACCATTCAGGACAATATCATATGCCTGCGCTTTTACACTGCCCGGATCACTTTCCAGTTTATCCACATCTTCCGGACGCGGCGATGTGAACGGATGATGCATTGCGCTATAGGTATTTGTTTCATCATCATATTCGTACAAAGGGAAATCCACCACCCAAAGCAGATTGTGCACATTGTCCGAAAGAAGTCCGAGCTTCCGGGCAATATCCCGCCGTAAAAATCCGAGAGAATCGAAAACCACCTTCGGCTTGCCGCAGACAATCAGGCACAGATCTCCCTCTTTTGCACCCATCACAGATAAAATCGCTTTGAGCTGCTCCTGGTCAAAGAATTTGTTCACAGAAGATGTAACCTCATCTCCGTTATGACGAATCCAGACAAGGCCCTTTGCACCGTAAGCCTTCAAACTCTCCTGCATCTTGTCGATATCTTTTCGTGAGAAATGAGCACTTCCGCCGTCAATGCAGATACCGCGCACATCTCCGCCTGCCGCGAGCGCATCCGTGAACACTCCGAACGCACAGCCCTTTACGGCATCGTTCAGTTTTACCAGTTCAAATCCAAACCGTGTGTCCGGTTTGTCCGAGCCGTAGCGCTCCATCGCTTCATCATAAGGAATTCTCG
>CAKQWL010000029.1 GCA_934278965.1 uncultured Clostridia bacterium
CGTTCAAAGGTGCGGAAGCGTCTGCCGAGATATTACGATTATATTATCGATGAATTGCTGCATGCGGATGATGAGGCGAATCGGGCTTATTATTACACGGAAATTATCCGGTCGGTTATTGAACTTGGAATTGCGGACGAATTCATCTCGCAGCTGGCGGAGTCGACAAGCCGCTTGGCAGTGGATCATCTGCACATCATCGGGGATATTTTTGACCGAGGGGCACATCCGGATGACATTATGGATTTCCTGATCGACTTTCACGATGTGGATTTTCAGTGGGGAAATCACGACATTGTCTGGATGGGCGCCGCTGCGGGAAATGTGGCAAGCATCGCGAATCTTCTGCGGATGAATATCAGCTACAATAATTTTGATATGCTGGAAATCGGTTACGGAATCAATCTGCGGCCGCTGGCGTCTTTTGCGGAGCAGTATTACGGAAACGATCCGTGCGAATATTTCCGACCGAAAGTATTAGATGAGAATAAATTTGACCCGGTCAGCCCGGAGACGGCGGCGAAGATGAACAAAGCCATCGCGATTTGTCAGTTTAAGGCGGAGGGGCAGCTAATCAAGGAACATCCGGAATATCAGATGGAGCATCGTCTGCTTCTTGATAAGATCGATTATGAAAACGGAACAATCGAGCTGGACGGAAAGATTTACGAGCTTCGGGATAAGAATTTCCCGACCATCAATCCGAGCGACCCGTATGCCTTTTCCGACGCTGAAAAAGACCTCCTCAAACGCCTTTTGGCATCTTTCCGGCAAAGTGAAAAGCTGCATCGGCATATTAAATTTCTCTACAGTCACGGAGCCATTTATAAGGTATACAACAACAATCTGATGTATCATGGCTGTATCCCGATGACCGAGGATGGGGAGTTTGAAGAGGTGACCGTTCAGGGAAAACGGTACAGCGGAAAGTCCCTGCTGGATTATCTGGACGCACAGGCAAGGACCGCGTACTTCGCGGAGGAAGGGACACCGGGAAAAAAGGAAGCCGGTGATCTGCTCTGGTATCTGTGGCTCGGAAACAAGTCACCGCTGTTCGGAAAAGATAAAATGACGACACTGGAGCGCTGCTTCGTGGCGGATAAGGAAACGCATAAGGAAAAGACGGTGCCGTATTATCGCCTGATTGAGGAACGGGAAACCTGCGATAAAATCCTGCGGGAGTTCGGTCTGGATCCGGAGGAATCTCATATCCTGAACGGGCATGTTCCGGTAAAAGTAAAGGACGGAAAGAGTCCGATCAAAGGCGGCGGCAGGCTCTTCATCATTGATGGAGGCATGTCGAAGGCATATCAGAAGGATACCGGAATTGCCGGATATACATTTATCTATAATTCCCGTTTTATGGCGCTTTCGGAGCACAAGCCGTACAGTCCGCTGATGCCGGACGGAACCCAGGTCTTTCACACGCCGACCATTCGTACGGTTGAGACGATGCAGAAAAGAATCATGGTGCGGGATACCGATCAGGGAAAAGAGCTGCTCCAGCGAGTCGAGGAGCTTCATCAGCTGAAAGAGGCTTACCGCAGCGGAGAAATTAAAGAAATCTATTGATTTGTATTTGACAAAACGGAGCGGAAAAGGTATAATAACATCTGTACCTGATTGGTGCAGGTGCTTGCGCGTGTAGCTCAATGGATAGAGTAACTGACTACGAATCAGCAGGTTGGGTGTTCGAATCGCCTCACGCGCACCAAACAATAGAGAAAGACGCGTTCGGTGGGAGCCGGGCGCGTTTTTCCTTTTTGATTTTGATTTTTGCGCAGGGATTCTGTCTTCCGGGAGAAGGCGCGAAGAAGGGAGCGTGAACAGAGAATGGATAATGTGATAGCGTTTATTCCGCTGGCTTTTTTGATCGTTCTTACACTGGCAACGAAAAAAATGGCGGAATCGATGACAGCGGCCGTGATCTTGGCGGCACTGCTTCTTTATCGGCAAAATTTTTTGTCGGGGATTGCGGATTTGGCTTATGGAGTACTCTCGGATTCTTCCTTTCAGTTTGTTCTGATGATCATGGTCGGCTTTGGCGGAATGATTACACTGTTTCAGGAATCCGGAGCTTTGATCGGATTTCGGAGAGCGATCGAACGGGTTGCTTCGGGGCAGAAAAGATCCCTTTTTCTGGCGTGGCTTCTTGCACTGATCCTGTGTATCGATGAGTATCTTGCGATTCTTACGGTGACCTTTTCTATGCGGGATGTGACGGACCGTGCGTGTGTTCCGCGGGAGCATTTGGCATTCCAAACGAACGGAATGGTCTGCTGCTTTTGCATGGTCATTCCGTTTACCAGCTGGACGGGATTTACGGTGGGACTTATTTCAGAATACGGTCTTGGATTTTACGATTATGTGGCATCGATCCCG
>CAKQWL010000030.1 GCA_934278965.1 uncultured Clostridia bacterium
GCCTTTGAGAACACCGTCCTTCATCGTAAAGATTCCTTCGTTGAAGACGCCGCCGCCTCTGACATCTGCCTTACACAAAGAGATCTCGCCGTCTTCCATGGTAAACACACCAGGCCCATGCGTAAAGTTTATGACAATGTACACACCGCCGCCGGTGTATGTGGCGATACAACTGCGGATTACAGATTCATTATTCATTGTGAATGTACACGACGAAGCGACCGCTACACCGCCGCCGTTGTCCGCAATGCAGCCGATGATCCTGCCGCTGTTCATGGTAAAGGTACTGGTACTGTATGTACCGTCGCTGTTGGTGTCACTGTCTATATACACGCCGCCGCCTCTACCACTTCTTCCGGCCCGACAGCCGACAATGCTGCCGCCATTCATGGTGAGTGCAGCATCGGGCGCGACATACACACCGCTGCCGGAGGCGCCATTATCCGCAGGAGTTCCGCCGGTGATGATACCGCCGGAAACAGTTTCCGTGCCGTTCGTTTCGTCCAGTACCCACAAACCGCTGGCATCAGGGGTAAATTTGTGTTGAGTTGTTGTGTCACTGTCTTCAATCGTCAGCGTATTGCCGCTCTCCACCGCAATAACCCTTCCCGGATTTGTGCTGTTTTCGTACTTGAACACATTCCCGTTGAGGTCAAGGGTGACAGTACGGTTGACTTTCAATGTGGTGTCGATGGTAATGTCCCCGACCAGTTTAATAATACCAATCGTACTGTTTTCCAGCGCAGAAGTCAAATCCGCCGACGTGGAAACTTCTGCCGTTCCACTCGCTTTTGGCATAGGTGCAGACAGGCCGCCCCGTGCGGAAGCAGTCTCTGCGTGCTGCTGCGTATCTTCCGCCTGTTTCGTTTCCGCCGCCGATACAGGCGCAGAAACCAAAGAAAGCATCAAACAAATGCAAAGCAGTCCCGCATAAATCCGTTTTCTTTGTTTTCTCATTGACTTTTGTCCTCCCATCGTTGGTATCCTTTCCTTTTCCGTCTCTTACCCTTGTTGTCCTCTTTTCCTGAATTTGGTACAGAATGCGATAATCACAACTGCCACAGTAAAGGAAATGACCGCCACCGGTACATAGCCGCCCGCGCCCTCATGCAGCAGAATCGTGCCGTACATACACGCAAAACCGCCTCTCTGAAAACTCAGCTTAAAAACCTTTTATCTATAATAGGTGCAAAATGCGAAAAAAATCTCCCCTCAAAAACAAAAAATTTTTTTAAAGACAAAAGGCGAGCAGTCCGATCCCTATATGCCTGGGAACGGCACTGCCGACCTTCCGTCAATAACAAAAGACCGGTGAGGAAAAAGTGGAAACACCCAGCCTCCTCGCCAGTCTTTGTCGATCGATTCTGTATTGTATTATAAGCCTTCTAACTTTTAATTTTTACTTCTTTTCGGCGCTTCCTTCCGGAATCAGCTTTGCCTTATAAAGCGCATATCCAACGGCTCCTGTGACAATCGTTGAAGCTGCAAGCTCCGCCACTGCGTTGACACCGACAAAAGCGCAGACAAACACGAGAATGTTCCGTCCCGCGATCAATCCCTGCATATATTCCGTATTGCCAAAGAAAAAAATCAAAGCGTACATAAAAAACAATGTATTTAAAAACGCAGCGGCAAATCCGGTCGTCATACATGCAATCTGAACTCTGCCGTTCCTGCGCATCGCTCTGAAAATATATCCGAGAAGAAACCCGTCCAGCAGTCTCGGAACAAAGCACACGATCATCGTATAAATCGGACTGATTCCAAAGAGCACCGCACCCAGCGGACTTGCCCCGCCGATGCCCATGCACTGCAGAAAGCTCGTTAACCCGAAAATACCGCCGACGATCGTCCCTCCGGCCGGACCAAGCGTCACCGCCGCGAGTGCAACCGGGATCATATTAAAACTGATGGCCAGTGGTCCAACGTTCAAATACCCAAGCGGTGTACATGCCATAATGAGCATCACTCCTACAAAAAGTCCGAGAAGAGTGAGCTGCTTCGTTGTAAATTTTGCATTCATATTGAATTTTCCTCCTTGTTATTATTCTCCCTTGGGAGATATAATACAATACTCTGCTATCATACCACAGTCCATTCAAAGAAAACAACCGTTTTTTGGAACAGCCCGCAAAACCCTTTACGCCCTCGGATGGGTCCTGTCATAGACCTCTTTGATCCTGTTTTTCGTGACACTCAGGTAGATCTGCGTCGCAGAAATATCTTCATGCCCCAAAAGCTCCTGCAAGGATTTCAAATCCGCACCGTTCTGTACCATATGTACCGCAAAGGAATTGCGAAGAGTCTGCGGTGTAATCCGGATGCCGAGCTGCGCCTTTTCGGCATATTCCCGGATAATCTTCCAAATTCCCTGCCGGGTCAACTGACCGCCGTGATAATTTACAAACAGTGCCTCCTCGCCCTGTTTATCTCTCACAAGCTGCTTTCGAATATCGTAGAGATATTCTTCGAGTGCCGCACGCGCCGGACGCCCAAGCGGAATGATCCGTGCCTTGCTGTGCGGACCGGTGCAGGAAATAAAACCCATCCTCAGATTCACATCCTGGATCCGAACGGAAGCCAGCTCGCTGACTCGAATGCCCGTTGCATAAAGCACCTCGAGAATTGCCCGATCGCGCTTTCCCTTCACCGAATCGTCCGGAAGTCCAAGCAGGCGGTCCACTTCTTCGATCGTAAGATATTCGATTTCCTTCTTTTCGGCACGAAGTGAACGAACTCCCGCAGACGGATCTTCATCGATTCTGCCGATTTCCGATAAGAAACGGTAATAAACCCGAATCGATGCCAGCTTGCGGTTGATTGTCGCCGCGGACTTGCCGTTCCCCCGCAGATGCAGCAGATAAGAAACAACATCGGTGTTTCCCGCTCTGTCAGCGGTGCTGCCTGCGCCGGTTTCCCGCAAAAATGCGTCAAACTCTTCCAGGTCTCCCAGATACGCCAAAATGGTATTCGGCGAGGCTTTCCGAACCTTTTCAAGATATTCTCGATATTCCTGCTTTTCCATAAAACTCTCGCTCTCTCTTCGCCGCTTCTTTCTTTTCATAATTCCGGTTCTCAGTATAGCAAAAAAGCATCAGGTTTACAATAACACTCTGCTGAAAAAATTTGGTTTTTAACTTGTCTTAAAACAACGCGCTGCTTCATATAGTGATAGTGATTCATCAAGCAATCGAGTAACTTGCATAGGAGAAAAACATGAGAAAAAACAAATGGCACGAAGCCTTTAAACTGGCGACCGGCAGCCGCGCCGCACTTCTTCTTTCCACGATTTTGTTTCTGAGCGGCAGTTCCGCCGGCGTATTTTTAGAACTTGCTATGAACAGCAGCGAGAAACAGCTGGCTGCGCAATTCCTACGCAGTTTTCTTGCCGCGGGCGGCAATTCCGCACCGAACCCCTTTGAGATTCTCGCCTCCGGTATCGAGCTCAATCTGTTCCTTCTTGCCATGATGATGCTTGCAGGTCTTTCCGCTATCGGTTTCCCGGCCGCTCATCTGATCGTCCTTTATAAAGGGATGGCTATCGGCTTCTCGGCCAGCCTTATTCTGGAGACCTCCGCATCCCGCGGCATTCCCGCCCTTCTTTTCTCCATGCTGCCGCAGAACCTTCTTTTGATCCCTGCATTTTTACTCGCGGCGGCTGCCTCACAGAACTACGCATCCGCCCTTTTAAGCGATCGGCGCAGAGGATACCAAAAAAACGGCCGTACCGGCACTCCCGGCTTCGACCGTTATCTGATGATTTACTTTATTTTGGCAGCTGCCGCGGTTTTGTCCTGCTTTGTCAGCGCCGGCCTTTTTCCTTTGCTGCGAGCCTGATCTTCGCGGCAAAAATTCCGGCCATGCTCTTGCCGTCCTCCAGCTCGCCGGAATCGATCATCCTCTCCAGCTCTTCAAAGCTGTACTCACAGATATCAATGGCCTCATCCTCGTCCGGTGAAGTCTCTCCTCGCCGGAGTCCGGTACAGAGATACAGATAAAGCGCTTCTTCACAGTATCCAACGGACGGATAATAGCGGGTCAGGTACTCTACCGTCTGGGCCCGATAACCGGTCTCCTCCGCCAGTTCTCTTCGCGCGGCATCCAGCGGATCTTCATCTCCTTCCAGCTTTCCGGCCGGAATTTCAAGAACCACACGCTCCAGCGGCTTACGGAACTGTCTTTCCATAATGACATTCCCCTCCTCGGTCACCGCAATCAGACCAACACCGCCGTTGTGCTCCACAATTTCCCGAACGGAAGGCTTTCCACTGACCGTCATTACCTCATCCCGCCGAAGATTCAGCACCTTCCCTCGATAGACCATTTCACTTTTGATTGTTTTTTCCTCAAATGTCATTCGGTTTTTCCCTTCTATTTCTGTTTCTATATTGCTTTCCGTACTTTATTTTGTCATCCGCCGGGATTTTTCCACAGCCGCACGGGCGCCTGCCGCCGCGACCTCCTCAAAATGAAGCTCTTCCAATTTTTCCACCCCTTCAATGGTCGTGCCGCCCGGAGAGCAGACATTTTTGCGAAGCTGCTCCGGAGTTTCTCCAGTCTCCAGCACCATCTTGGCCGCCCCCAGCACTGCCTGCGCCGCGAAAAGCAGCGCTTTTTCGCGTTCCATACCACCGGACTCTGCCTCTTTTGCCAGTGCGTCGATATACATATAGGTGAAGGCCGGACTGCTGCCGGAAACGCCGATAACCGTGTGAATCATTTCCTCCGGCACTTCTGCCGCCCGACCGATCGATTCAAATAAGGCCAGCACTTCCGCCATTTCTTCGTCCGTTACATGCGCGTTCCGGCTGAGCGAAGTCATGCCCTCTCCTACAAACGCCGGCGTATTTGGCATGATTCGAACAATTTTTGCACCGCTGCCGAGATATTTCTCCAGATACGCGATACTGATGCCCGCCGCCATCGAGACAACTACCTTATCCGGCGTATAGGCTTCCGCGATCTTCGGTACCGACTCATCGAATTTCTGCGGCTTAAAGCCGAAAATCAAAATATGGCATGCCCGTGTGATTTCGGCAAGGTCCGTATAAGGTACAATCCCGAGTTCCTTTTCCGTTAACGCAAGCTTCTCCCGATTTACACCGAAAACGCCTGTTTCCGCTGCCCGAATCATTCCGCCGGAAAGCGCGCCGCGCAGGATTGCTCCGCCCATATTTCCAGCTCCGATAAATCCGTATTTCATTTGTACTTTCCCCGTTCCTTTCCGACTCTTCACCCGCATTCGGTGACGACTCTATGATCTGACTTTATGCTTTTCGGATAAAAAGCGTGCCGCTCTCCCCGCCGCTCAGCGCTTCAAGCACTACATCCGGCTTCTTTCCATTCAAAAGCACCATTGGGATACCGTATTCGTTCACCTTACGAGCCGCCTCGATTTTGCAGGTCACACCGCCTGTCCCAAAAGAACTTTTTCCGTCGGTTTCAATCTTGCGCATGGTCGCGTCAATATCATTGATCTCGGGAATCAGCTTCGCTTCCGGATAACGCTTTGGATCTCTTTCAAAGACACCGTCGATATCCGATAAAATCACCAAGGCGTCCGCAGCCCATAAATTCGCGGTAAGGGCCGAGAGCGTGTCGTTATCACCAATGCGGATCTCATCAACGCAAACGCTGTCGTTTTCGTTGATGATCGGTACGACTCCTTCATCGATCAGGGTAAACAG